>DATCXD010000170.1:0-9031 GCA_036566005.1 Micromonosporaceae bacterium
CGGCCCGAAGGGCCGGTCGCCGCAGCCGTCAGCGCAAACTCGATGGGTGGGCGCTGTCCGTCGGGGTTGGGCTAAACGATTGCAGCGCCGTCGTGTGCGGCCAGAGCCGTCGGACACAATCCGGAGCGTGCGGTCAGATACGTCGCGGTTCGAGCACGACCAGTCGCGTCGACATCCGAAGATGACAGCGGGAGATTCCAGAACACGATGAGTACCGAAACTGTGGCGCCGCCGGCGGCGGCGGGTCCGGCGAAGACCCGTGCCCAGGCACTGCGCTCCTATGACGTCGCCGACTTCCCGGTGCCGACCGGCCGCGAGGAGGAGTGGCGGTTCACGCCGCTCGCCCGCCTGCGCGGTCTGGCCAAGGTCGGCGGCGGACAGGCGTACGGGTTCGGGGCCACATCGGTCCAGCACGACGGCCTGCCGGCCGGCGTGACACTGGAGTCGATCGATCGCGAAGACGCCCGCATCGGATCCGTGCTGACTCCGTTCGATCGGATCAGCGCGTTGGCGTACGGGCAGTTCGGTGCCGCGTCGTTGCTCCGCGTCGACCAGGGTGCCGTTGTGTCCGAGCCGGCAACGGTGCGCATCGTCGGCGACAAGAACGACGAGCCCGACTTCGGGCACCTGTTCATCGACATCGGCGCCGTCGCCGAGGCGACGCTCGTGCTCGAGTATTCGGGACGGGCGACGCTCGCCGACAACGTCGAGGTGTCCATCGGCCAGAGCGCGAATCTCACGCTGGTCACGGTCACCGACTGGGCGGCCGATGCCGTACAGGCGCAGCATCTGAAATTCCGGCTCGGTCGGGACGCGAAGCTCACCCATATCCAGGTGACGCTCGGCGGCGACCTCGTCCGGCAGTACACGTCGGTCGACTACACCGATCGTGGCGGCGAGGCGGAACTCTACGGTCTCTACTTCGCCGGTGCCGGCGAGCATTTTGAACATCGGCTGCTCGTCGACCACGCGGTGCCGGACTGCACGAGCTACGTCGGCTACCGTGGCGCGTTGCAGGGCGACGGCGCGCACACCGTGTGGTTCGGTGACGTGCTCATCCGGGCCGAGGCGACCGGCACGAAGACGTACGAGATCAACCGGAATCTCGTGCTGTCCGACGGCGCGCGCGCCGACTCGGTGCCGAACCTCGAGATCGAGACCGGTGAGGTCATCGGGGCCGGGCACGCGAGCACGACCGGGCGCTTCGACGACGAGCAGCTGTTCTATCTCATGGCTCGTGGCATCCCGGAGGACCAGGCACGTCGCCTCGTCGTGCGCGGCTTCTTCGCCGAGCTGATCGGCCGGATCCCGGTCGACGAGCTGCGTGAGCGTCTGTCCGCGGCGATCGAGGAGCGTCTCGCGGGAGCGGGTGCCTGACATGAGCGAGTTCGTGAAGGTCTGCTCCGTCGACGACATCGCGATCGGCGAGACGATCAGTGCCAACATCGACGGCGTTGACGTGGCCGTTGTGCACGCCGAAGACGGCGCGTTCTACGCGATCTACGACGAGTGCTCGCACGCTTCCGTGCCGCTGTCGGAGGGCGAGGTCGAAGGCTGCACTCTCGAATGCTGGCTGCACGGTTCGCGTTTCGATCTGCGGACCGGCCAGCCGACCGGGCTCCCGGCGACGGTGCCGGTGCCGGTGTATCCGGTCGAGCTGCGCGATGGCTTTGTGTTCGTTTCCTTGTCACCGATGAGCGATGCGCCATCTGGCGGCGCACCGAATGGGATTGCGCCATCTGGCGGCGCACCGAATGGAGTTGTGAAGTGAGCAAGCTCGAGATCCGCGACCTGAAGGTGTCGGTCAAGCTGCCCGACGGCGAGGCGAAGCCGATCCTCGACGGCGTGACGTTGACCATCAACTCCGACGAGATCCACGCGATCATGGGGCCGAACGGTTCCGGCAAGTCGACGCTGGCCTACTCCATCGCCGGCCACCCGCGTTACCAGATCACCGGTGGCTCGGTCACGCTCGACGGGCAGGACGTGCTCGCGATGATGGTCGACGAGCGGGCCCGCGCCGGGCTGTTCCTGGCGATGCAGTACCCCGTCGAGGTGCCCGGTGTATCGGTCGCGAACTTTCTGCGTACCGCCAAAACCGCCATCGACGGCGAGGCACCGAAGCTGCGGACCTGGGCCAAGGACCTCAAGGGCGCGATGGAAGCGCTCGGCATGGACCCGGCATTCGCCCAGCGCAACGTGAACGAGGGCTTCTCCGGCGGCGAGAAGAAGCGCCACGAGATCATGCAGCTCGAACTGCTGAAGCCGAAGATCGCGATTCTCGACGAGACCGACTCCGGCCTGGACATCGACGCGCTGCGCATCGTGTCCGAAGGCGTGAACCGCGTCCGCGAGAACGGCAATACCGGTCTGCTGCTGATCACCCACTACACGCGCATCCTGCGCTACGTGAAGCCGGACTTCGTGCACGTGTTCGTGGCCGGCCGCATCGTCGAGGAGGGTGGCCCCGAACTGGCCGAACGTCTCGAGTCCGAGGGCTACGAGCGGTACGTCGCCGGAGCCGGCGCGGCCGCGATCTGATCAGTCCGCGGCCAGATCAGGTCGCGGTAATCCGCGGGTGATCCGCGAAAGTACGCGGGTAGGGAGCGAAAGATGAAGACGGTCACTGATTTGGCGTCGACACCGTCCGGATCGCTGGCGAGCGTGGAATCGCCGACGCTGGACGTCGCGCGCGTCCGGGCCGACTTCCCGATCTTCGATCGCCTCATCAACGGCCGTCCCCTCGTCTATCTCGACAGCGCGAACACGTCACAGAAGCCGCGCGTGGTCATCGATTCGCTCCGCGAGCATTACGAGGTTCACAACGCGAACGTCGCCCGGTCGGTCCACATGCTCGGGACAGAGGCGACGGCCGCGTACGAGGGCGCCCGGGCCAAGGTGGCCACGTTCATCGGCGCGGCCCGCCCGGACGAGGTGGTGTTCGCGAAGAACGCCACCGAGGCGATCAACCTCGTGGCGTACGCGTTCGGCAACGCCTCGGCGGCGCCGGCGACGAACGACGAGCGGTTCGTGCTCCGGCCCGGCGACGAGATTGTCGTCTCGGAGATGGAGCACCACTCGAACATCGTGCCGTGGCAGATGCTGTGTGAGCGCACGGGTGCGACACTCAAGTGGTTCGAGATCACCGACGACGGCAAGCTCGACCTGTCCAGCCTGGACGAAATGATCACCGAGCGGACGAAGCTCGTGTCGATCACGCAGGTGTCCAATACGCTCGGCACGATCAACGACCCGGCGCCGATCATCGCCCGCGCCCGCAAGGTCGGTGCGCTCGTCATGCTCGACGGCTCGCAGGCCGTGCCGCAGATGCCGGTCGACGTCGTGGCCCTTGGCGCCGACTTCCTCGCCTTCACCGGGCACAAGATGCTCGGCCCGACCGGGATCGGTGTGCTGTGGGGCCGCTCGGAGCTACTGAACGCGATGCCACCGTTCCTCGGCGGCGGGTCGATGATCGAGACGGTCACGATGGCCAAGACGACGTTCATGGCGCCGCCGGCGCGTTTCGAGGCGGGCACGCCGCCAATCGCCGAGGCCGTCGCGCTCGGCATCGCGATCGACTACCTGACCGGTCTGGATATGCGTGCGGTCGCGGCGCACGAGCGCGAGTTGACGACGTACGCCCTGGACGCTCTGTCGGCGGTCGAGGGCCTGCGGGTCTACGGTCCGACCGACCCGGCCGACCGGGGTGGCACGATGTCGTTCGCGCTCGACGGCGTACACCCGCACGATGTCGGGCAGATTCTGGACGAGTTCGGTGTTGAGGTACGCGTGGGACACCATTGCGCCCGGCCGGTCTGCGCCCGCTTCGGCGTGGCCGCGATGACGCGTGCGTCGTTCTACGTCTACACGACCACGCACGAGATCGACGAACTCGTACACGGTCTCGAACACGTACGGAAAGTGTTCGCTTAAGGATGGAACGCTGATGCAGTTCGACGCCCTCTACCAGGAGATCATCCTGGACCACTACAAGCGGCCGCACGGTCGCGGCCTGCGCGAGCCGTTCCAGGGCGAGGCCCACCACGTGAACCCGACCTGTGGCGACGAGATTGACATCCGGGTGCACCTGAACGGCGCGACCATCGACGACCTATCGCACGACGGCATGGGCTGTTCGATCAGCCAGGCGGCCGCCAGCGTGCTCTACGACCTGGTCAACGGCCAGACCGTGACTGATGCGCTGGCGCGCACCGACGCGTTCACCGACATGGTCGCCGGCCGCGGCGCGGGCGAGCCGGACGAAGTGCTGCTCGAGGACGGCGTCGCGTTCGCCGGCGTCGCGAAATATCCGGCCCGCGTCAAGTGCGCGCTGCTGCCCTGGATGGCCTTCAAGGACGCGCTGGTCCGGGCACAGGCGGCAAGCGCTTCGACCGATGGGGACGACCGGAGCGCACAAACCACGACAGTCGGAGGAACGGCATGAGTGAACAGACATCGACGACGGCGCCGGCCGGCAAGGCGGCGCTGGATGACGTCGAAGAGGCGCTCAAGGACGTCGTCGACCCCGAGTTGGGGATCAACGTCGTCGATCTCGGCCTGGTCTACGGCATCCACGTCGACGACGAGAACGTGGCGACCGTCGACATGACGCTCACGTCGGCGGCCTGTCCGCTGACCGACGAGATCGAGGAGCAGGCGCACGCCGCGCTTTGCGCCGGCCCGGGCGGCGGCCTAGTCAGGGAGGTACGCCTGAACTGGGTATGGATGCCGCCGTGGGGCCCCGACAAGATCACTGACGACGGCCGTGAGCAGTTGCGGGCGTTGGGCTTCAACGTCTGACCGGTTTCGCGCGAGCGCCGCCGACCCATCGGGTCGGCGGCGTCTTTGTCGCCGAGGTCGGGCCCATCGCCCGGCACGGCCGTCTTTTTGTCGGCAATGGCGGGTACGGTCGAGCCATGAGCGATGATCCACGCAACGATCCGATGCCAACCGAGGACACCGCGGTCGACGATCCGCGACCGACGCTCGTCCGCGCGCTCGACCAGGCCGGCATGGTCATCGCGCACGTGACGCCGGACCAGGCCGGCCATCCGACGCCATGCGACTCGTGGGACGTCAACGCGCTGGCCAACCATCTGATCACCGGCCTCGACCGGTTCCGCGCGACGGCAATGGGAGAGACGGTCGACTGGAGCACTCCGCGGCCCGAGGTCGAGGGCGAGTGGGCGACCGCGTTCCACGATCGTGCCGATGCGCTGATGGATGCGTGGGCGGCGGTGCCGGATATGGCGGCGACGCGGCCGTCGCCGATGGGCGAATTGTCCATGAGCTTCGTGGCCAGCCAGCAGATCGCCGAGATCGCCCAGCACAGCTGGGACCTCGCCGCGGCGACCGGGCAGCGCGACACGCTGGATGACGCGATTGCCGCGCAGGCGCTGGCCTGGACCCGGAGCGCCCTGTCGCCGGAATTCCGCGGACCCGAAGCTAGCGGCAAGGCATTCGGAGAGGAACGACCGGTCGCCGCGGATGCGCGGACTAGCGACCAGCTCGCGGCGTTCTTCGGCCGCGATCCCTCGTTCGCGGGCGAACCGGCCTGACCGCCGACGCTCGAAGGTAAACGCTCTAGACCACATGCGATCGTGGGCGTACGGTTGCGAACATGAGTGTTCACACCCTGCCGCGGGCGCCGAAGTCGGCACTGCTGGACGTCGTCGCCGAAGCTTTGGTCGCCGATCCGGCCGCGTCGCTGGCCGACGTCGCCGCGGCGGCCGGCATCGGTCGAACGACACTGCACAAGCAATACGCCACCCGCGATGACCTGATGCGTGCCGTTGCGCACCGCGCGATCGACCTCTGGTCGGCCGCCATCGACGGTGTGACCGACGGCGCCGACGGCGGGCTGCGGTCGCTGATCGAGGCCATGATTCCGATCGGAGCACAGCTCGCGTTCCTATGGCGCAATCCGATGTTCGAGCACCTGCCCGAAATCGTCGACCGGTGGATCGCGGTCGAGGCGCGCGGCAAAGACATCGTCGACCGGGCGCAGGCCAACGGGGTGATCGCCGCCGAGGTGCCGCAGTGGTGGCTGTTGCAGTCGCTCTACTCGGTCATATACGTCGCCTCGGAGTCGGTTCGGAGCGGACATCTGGCGCCGCGGGACGCCCCTGGGCTCGTACTCTCCACGTACCTGAACGGCTTGGGCACACACCGTCCGGAGGTGACCGCGTGAGCGCCGCCGGCCAAACGCTCGCGTTCGCGTCGTCGCTCTACCGTCAGCGGACGGCGATCGCATTTGCGGGGTACGTGCGCCACGATCCCATGGCTCGCCTGCAACTGCGGCCCGGGCGCACGAATCCGTACGCCATCTACGACGAGATCCGCGCCGCCGGCACGGTCGTGCCCACCCGGCTCGGCAACTGGGCGACGACGAGCCACCGGGTGAGCAACATGGTGTTGCGCGATCGTCGATTCGGTGTCCGCCCGGTCGGCACCACCCCCGGCGAAGACGAGCTCAACCTCTCGTTCCTGGACATGAACGAGCCTGACCACACGCGGCTCCGAAGGCTCGCCATGCCGGCGTTCAGCCCGAAGGCGGTCGCGACCTACCGCGAGCGCATCGCTCGCACGGTCGGTGATCTCCTCGACGCCGCCGACGATCGCAACGGCTTCGACCTTGTGTCGGCGCTGGCCGCCCCGCTCCCGATCGCCGTGATCACTGATCTGCTCGGGATACCGGACGCCGACTCGAACGACTTCGCCCGGGTGGGCATGGTGATCGGCAGCGCGCTGGATGGCATCCGATCGCTGCGTCACGCCGGCCAGTTGCAGGCGGCGGACGTACGGTTGCAGGCGCTCTTCGAGAGCCTGTTCGAGCTGCGTCGGCGCGAACCGGGTGACGACGTCGTGAGCCGGATTGTCGCCGCCGAGGGCGAGAGCATCCAACCGGCCGAGATGCTGCCGATGTGTGTGTTGCTGCTCGTGGCCGGTTTCGAGACGACCGTGAACCTGATCGGCAACGCCGTGCTGGCACTGCTCGACCATCGCGACCAGTGGGAGGCCCTGTGCGCCGACCCGGTCGGCATGGCACCGCGGGCCGTCGACGAGGCGCTCCGCTTCGACCCGCCGGTGCAACGCACCGGTCGCGTCGCGCTCGAATCCACCGAACTCGACGGGAAGGCGGTGCACAAGGACCAACTGGTCGTCACGCTGATCGGCGCGGCCAACCGCGATCCCGAGGTCTACCAGCGACCGGACATCTTCGACATCGGCCGCGAGATGACGGTCGATCACCTCGCCTTCTCCAGCGGCATCCATTACTGCGTCGGCCAGCCGCTCGCGAAGCTCGAAGCGACGATCGCACTGCAAGTGTTGGCCGAGCGTATGCCATCACTTCGCCGCCGAGGACCGGTAAAACGCCGCAACGCGACGACGATTCGCGGCCCGCTGCACCTACCGGTCGTCGCCGCGTCCACAGCAGTCAGCGACCGCCGACATTCCTGAGCGCTTCGCGTATTCCTGAGCGCTTCGCGCCGAGGTGGCCAGCGCGGGCCGCCAGGGAAGCCACATGGTGACCGACCGCCGCCTCAGTGGCCGACGAAGGAGAACGCCCGGACGCCGACCGGAAACGGCGTCGGTTCGATGCATGACCGATGGACGCCGACACCGAACCGGGCGGCCGGGTCGGAAACGAAGACCTCGGCGAAGCCGGCATCGACGAACCATCTGCTAATGGTCGGGACGAGGTCGGCGTGGCGGCGCCCGCGGGTCCAGATCACGGTCCCGCCGCGTTTGGTCAACGGGACACCGTAGGCGATCGTCCGCTTGATGTCGGCCTCGCTGATATTGCCGAACAGCCCGCACATGAGCACGAGATCGGCCGGTGCGTACGCCCGGTAGTGGTCCAGGTCGGCGGCGTCAGCGGTAAGCACGTCGACTCCGTCGAGTCGCGAGTCGGCGACGGCGCGGCGGGCGATCTCGGCGTTGCGGGAGTCGAGTTCGACGAGGAGCGCCGTGACGTCGCGTCCGCGCGGATGAGTCGCGAGTACCGGGATCAGGTCGCGTCCCTGCCCGGCAACCATGCTGACGGCGGTGAGTCGGCCGGGCGGCGCGGCGTCGAGAGCGGCGCGGATGCGATCGCGGACGACGTCGAGCCGGCGCGCCAGCGACGAGTCCGCATCGTCGTACTCGAGGTGCCACGCATGCCAGTCGCGAGCGGTCACGGTGTCACGCTAGCCGACGATGGGTCAGAGATTCTTGAGCGCCTCCCGCCGGGATAGCCCGGACAGGTCGGTCGCGTGCTCGACGACGAAAGCGCGCACGGTGTCCGGCGCGACCGTCGCATACTCCCCGTCGAGCACACCGCGGGTCAGCGCACGCTGCTCGGGTGCGCCGATGCCGAGAAAGGCGAACTGGTGGCGCATGTAGGCGGCCATCGGCCCTGCCCTGACCGGATCGCGGGCGGCCTCGTACATCCGGGTCAGCCGGCCTAACACGGCGGTTGCGTACGGCGTCGACGGCACGGAGGTCAGCATCGCACCGCGGTCCGACGCGGCACCGATCGCCTGGCAGACTTGCGTGCGTGCCGGCGACAAGCGGTTCGAGACGGCTCGCGGCGGGCGGCGGTCGCTGGGTCGATGTCGCCCCGGAACGGCTGGCTCGGTGGATCGACGGGTTTGGCGAGCGTCATGGCTCGGTGGCGCACACGGTCGCCGGCGGCGTGCTCCGGCTCCGTGCCGTCGACCTCGCCGAGGCCGAAATCCTGTCGCCGCCGGGTGCCCGCGTCGCCGACGATCTCGACGGGTTCGTCGCCATGGCCGTTGCGCCGCGACGCATCGGGTTGGTCCTGGCGCGTAAGTCGGCGTACGCGGTGGGGGTCGCGGTTGGGGCGGACCTTGTCGCATCGAAGGTCGGCAGCAGCTACGTCCAAAGTCGTACGGCCGCCGGCGGCTGGTCGCAGCAGCGGTTTGCCCGTCGGCGGGCCAACCAGGCGAAGGCGGCCGCCGGCGACGCCTCGGACACCGTGGCGCGTCTCCTGCTGCCCGAAGCCGGCTCGCTGGCCGCCGTCGTGGCC
>DATCXD010000206.1:0-2706 GCA_036566005.1 Micromonosporaceae bacterium
GACCCCGGCGAGCGGAAGTCCGCCGGCGATGCCCTTGGCGGTGGTCACGAGATCGGGCTCGATGCCCTCGTAGGAACTCGCGAACCAGTCGCCGGTCCGGCAGAAGCCGGTCTGGATCTCATCGGCGATGAAGACGGCGCCGTTTGTGTGCGCCCATTCGGAGAGTTCGGCCAGGAACCCGGGCGCCGGCACGACGAAGCCGCCCTCGCCCTGGATCGGCTCGATCAGCAGCGCGGCGACGTTGGCCCCGCCGACCTGCTTTTCGATCAGGTCGATGGCCCGCGCGGCGGCCTGCGGGCCGGATCGGCCGTCGTAGAACGGATAGGACATCGGCGCCCGGTAGATCTCCCCGGCGAACGGGCCAAACCCGTCCTTGTACGGCAGGTTCTTCGCAGTCAGCGCCATCGTGAGGTTAGTGCGGCCGTGGTAGGCGTGGTCGAACACCACGATGGCCTGCCGCCCCGTGGCCTTCCGGGCGACCTTCACCGCGTTCTCGACCGCCTCGGCGCCCGAGTTGAACAGCGCCGACCGCTTGTCGAACAGGCCCGGAGTCAACGTGTTGAGCTGTTCGCACACGGCGACGTACGCCTCGTAGGGCGCGACCATGAAACATGTGTGGGTGAACAGCTCGGCCTGTCGTCGGACCGCTTCGACCACTCGCGGGGCGGAGTTGCCGACGCTGGTGACCGCGATGCCGGCGGCGAAGTCGATCCACTCGCGTCCGTCGACGTCGGTGAGCGTGCCGCCGCTGGCGTGGTCGACGTACGACGTGATTACCGAGCTCACGCCCCGAGCGACCGATGCGGTCCGGCGCTTGTGTAGATCCTCGGACGCACTCATGGCGGCAACCTCCTCTTGTCACGCCTCGGAACCGGTCAGGACTTGGCACCGGTCACGACCTCGAACTGGTCACGACCTCGAACTGGTCACGACTCGATGTTGTGCATGACGTGCTTGACGCGGGTGTAGTCCTCGAGGCCGTACATGGACAGGTCCTTGCCGTGGCCGGAGTGCTTGAAGCCGCCGTGTGGCATCTCGGCGACGAGCGGGATGTGGGTGTTCACCCAGACGCAGCCGAAGTCGAGCCGGTTGGAAACCCGCATCGCGCGGCCGTGGTCACGCGTCCAGACCGATGACGCGAGGCCGTACTGCACGCCGTTGGCCCAGCGGATCGCCTCGTCCTCGTCGGTGAAGCGCTGCACGGTGATGACCGGGCCGAACACCTCTTCCTGGATGATTTCGTCGGCCTGCTGGAGTCCGGACACCACGGTCGGTGCGTAGAAGTAGCCGAGGTCGCCGACCCGGGTCCCGCCGGCCCCCAACGCGGCGTGGTCCGGCAACCGTTCGATGTAGCCGCCGACGCGAGCGAGTTGGTTCGCGTTGTTGAGCGGGCCGTAGAGAACGTCTTCGTCGTCGGGCTGGCCGGTCTTCGTGTTCCGGGCCGCCTCGGTGAGGGCGGCGACGAATTCGTCGTGGATGCCGGGGCCGGCCAGCACGCGGGTCGCGGCCGTGCAGTCCTGGCCGGCGTTGAAATAGCCGGCCATCGCGATGCCCTCGGCGACCGCCTCCAGATCGGCATCGTCGAAGACGATCACCGGCGCCTTTCCGCCGAGCTCGAGGTGGGTGCGCTTCAGATCGGGTACGGCGGCGGTGGCCACCTCCATGCCGGCCCGTACGGAGCCGGTGATCGACACCATCTGCGGCGTCGGGTGCGACACGATGGCCCGGCCGGTCTCGCGATCGCCGCAGATCACGTTCAGCACGCCAGCCGGCAGGAACTCGGCGGCCACCTCGGCCAGCAGCAGCGTCGACGCCGGCGTGGTGTCGCTCGGCTTCAACACCACCGTGTTGCCGGCGGCGAGCGCGGGTGCGATCTTCCAGATCGCCATCATGAGCGGGTAGTTCCACGGCGTGACCTGACCGCACACGCCGACCGGCTCGCGCCTGACGTACGACGTGTGGCCCTTCATGTATTCGCCGGCCGATTTGCCTTCCAGCACCCGCGCCGCGCCCGCAAAGAACCGGAGCTGATCGACGGCCGGCGGGATCTCCTCGCTCATCGTGAGTCCGATCGGCTTGCCGGTGTTCTGGCTCTCCACGGCCACGAATTCGGCGGCGCGCGACTCGATCGCATCGGCGATCTTGAGCAGCGCTCGCTGGCGCTCCGACGGTGTCGTGTCGCGCCACGACTCGAAGGCCGTCGCCGCTGCGCTCATCGCCACGTCCACATCCACCGGCCCGGAGACGGGCGCGCTGGCGAACGGCGCACCGATCGTCGGATCGATCACGTCGGCGTACGAGCCGTCCTTTGTGTCGACGTACGCCCCATCGACGAAGTTTCGTAGCCTGCGCGAATCGCTCATGTCGCACTCCTGCACATCGATGTGTGTCCGGCCACTGGATCTTGGGGTCCGAAAACCTATCCCACTTGCCATCCTGGCAACCGATTCCGTTGCGTACAAGGGGACAGTCGACTGTTTCCGTGTCTTACCGCCATCGTAGGCTAGGCCGGTTAGCGCCGTGCTTCCGTGGAGGTCCCCCGTGAACATCATTGCCTGCTATGTGGCGAGCCGCCCGGAAACCGGGGACGACCTGCTCGACGTGCACAGTCCCGTGGACGGTCGGCTGGTGGCCCGGACCGTCCACGCTACCGAAGATCAGGTCGAGCGCGCGGTGGCCACCGCCGCGGCCGTCGCGCCGCTCGCC
>DATCXD010000220.1:0-4526 GCA_036566005.1 Micromonosporaceae bacterium
GGCGGGCCGCCGGCGTGGAATCCGTCGGCCGGCACCTCACCGCCCGCACCGGGCAGATACCGGACCGTTGCACCGACGACGAGTCCGGCGACCGCCAATGGCAGCAGCGGCCACCACGTCGGCGTCGACGAGAAGCCAAGGCCATGCGGAAGGTCGGTGTAGACCCAGGTGACGATCGACGTGATCAGCTGCAGAAAACCATAGGCCAGGGCCGCGATGGGTACGCCGAGAATCGCGGCCGTTATCAGCAGGACGACGTACGGTCGCGACCGCAGCAACACCTCCATGCGTTCGTTGCGATCGGTCGAGGTCTGTCCGGTCGCGGTCGTGGTCGGCGTCGCGGCCTTGGCGGCTGTCGCGTCCTTCGGCGCACCCGGCGACGACGTTTCTGCCGACGAAGGCTCCGGCCGCGATGTCCCTGCCGACGAGGGTTCTGGCGGCGATGCGTTCATGTCAGCCACGAAGGACCGTCACCTTCAGCCTCCCGAGCAGCGCTGGCGCGCCTGAATCTGGGGCGACGGCCGACCCAGCCGTCATGAGTCATCTGTTCCAGGTCGCCTGCTCACCGATCCGGGCGCGGTCGATATTGGCTGGGCACCCGCGACGCGGGATGATCCGTCGCCCAGGACGCGCGACGAGGCCTAGCGTCCGGCGGACCTAGCCGCAGCGCGACGAGATCTCCTTCTGCAGCGTGGAATACGCCGCCACGACCGCGGCGGCTGCCGTGCCGATCGCCGTCACGGACGACGTGCTCGGGCTCGCGCTCGCGGCCCGGATCGCTGACTTTACGTCGCTGAGCGCCGTCTGCATCTGCTGGATTTGGGGGCCGAACTGCGACCGCGCCGCCGTCTGGAACTCCGTCAGGCTGGCCTGGATGTTGTCGATCGCGGTCTGTACGCCGGTCAGACCACTGCTGACGCTGAGCGATCCGAGCGCGCCGACCGATGCCTTCAGCTTGTTGGCCGCGGCGCAGTACGCCGGCGTGCCGCTACTGGCACCACCACCACCACCACCACCAGCGCCCGGGCTGGTCGGGGCAGTGGTGGCACCGGGCGTTGGCGTCGGTGTAGGCGTCGGCGTCGAGGTCCCGTTCGAGCAACCGGCGATGAGTGCTCCGACGAGGGCCAGCGCGGCCATCATCGCGCGGCCCGAGGTCGTCCCGGCCACCGCTCGCGCCGGTCTCGCGCGCGCGATGGTGCGTGCTGGCTCAGCACCGCTCATCGGCTATTCATACCGTCGATCGGGCGTCCGATGGCGCCGATTGGCGAAACGCCCTGTTCCGGTACCGGATGGGCAGTAGCGTCGGCCGCAGCCGACGGCGGCCGGGCCGAGATCGGACTCTCACCATGCGACGCAGCTGCCCTCACGTTTCCCATCCGTCACGCGTGTTGCCACGATGACCGACCACAACGGATCGACCGGGCCTGGGGAGGATCCATCCGGCCCGCGACCGCCGGGCCGCCGAGTGCGGCGCTTCGCCCCCGACGACGATCTGCTGGCCGGCTTCGACCGAGCCGGCCGGCCGGAGGGGCTGCGGGCGTTCTTCGCGAGCACGATCGCCGTGTCGCTGCTCGTCTGGGATCTGACGTTTACGCTCGGTGCCTACCACACCGTCTTCTACTCCCGCCTGTTTCAGATCCTGGTCGCGTCGACCGTGCTCCTGTCGGGTGCGCTCGTGTTGCGCCGCGAGGTCAGGGTGCGACCGTGGATGCTCGCCGTACTGGCCATTCCGCTGCTGTGGCTCATCAGCCGGGCCGTCGCCCCGTTCGGGCGGGGGAGCGAAGCCAACCACGTGGTCGATCTGATCCTCATTGGCTTGACCCTGGCCAGTGTGCCGTTCACCTTGGTGGCGCTGGCCCGGATCCTCAGCCCGGACTATTTCGCGCTGCCGGCCCGGCGGCTCAAAGCCGCCGCCGTGGCGATCATCGTGTTGATCGGCGTGACGGGCTTCCTGGTCGGCCAGTTCAACTACGAATTCACGACCTGTCACGACTATGCGATCGCCGGCAATGACGAGCCGAGCAACTGCCGCAACTCTCCGACGCCGTCCCCGCGATCGACGCCGACTCCGACGCGATCGGCCTCGCCCGGACCGTCAACGACCCGGTAACGCCGCACGGCGTCGGTTCAGGCGGAAAGCCACCATTCCGGAAATTTCCCTCATGTTCTATGTAATGTCGGAAGTATCGAGGCGTCCTCCGCCCAGGCCCATTGCCAGTACGCCTTTGCTGCGTCACCGCGGCCAATCAGGATCGGGGAGCACACGGCAATGACCGACCACAAAATGACCGGTGTCGTGATCGTCGGCGGCGGCTTTGCCGGTGTTGGCTGCGCGAGGCGCCTCGCTGGCGACCCGCGCGCACACGTGACCCTCCTTGACAGCAACGGGTTCCACCAGTTCCAACCGTTGCTGTACCAGGTCGCCACGGCCGAATTGACCCCGGCCGACATCGCGTTCGACCTCGAGGAGGTCTTCAAGCATCACGACAACGTTGACACGCACATGGCCGAGGTCACCGCGATCGACCCGCATGCACGCTCCGTAACGCTCGCCGATGGCGATGTGCTGACCGGTGACTTTCTTGTCCTCGCGGCCGGGGCGCAGCCGAACTTCTTCAACACCCCGGGCGCGGAGGACTTTGCGTTCCCGCTCTACTCGCTGCGTGACGCCGAGCGCGCGCGATCTCGCGTTCTCCAACTATTCGAAGATGTCGCGCGGCAGCCCAGTCTCGTCCACGACGGTGCCTTGAACTTCGTCGTGGTCGGAGCCGGACCCACCGGAGTGGAGATCGCCGGTGCTCTATCCGAGCTGATCCATGACGTCATGCCGCACCGCTACCCGGACATGGAGATCGACGCCGCGCGGATCATCGTGGTCGATATGGGCGACGCTCCGCTCGGAGCATTCTCCGATACGGCGCATGCGTACGCGACGAAGCAGTTGAAGCATCGCGGCGTTGAACTGAAGCTCGGCTCCGGTGTCACCGAGGTTGCCCGCGATCATGTGAGACTTCGCGACGGTTCGACAATTCGTACCCATCTCACGATCTGGGGTGGCGGGGAGAAGGCGTCACCGGTCGTCGGGGCCTCGGGCCTCGATGTCGGGCACGGCGGCCGTGTCACGGTGAACGCCGATTTGACCGTGGAGGACATTCCCGGCGTGTACGCGGTGGGCGACGCGGCGAACATCCCGGGACCAAACGGCGAGATCCTGCCTCAGCTCGGCAGCGTCGCTCAGCAGTCCGGTGACTGGGCGGGGCGCAACATCATCGCCGAAATGGCCGGTGTCAAGCGAGAACCGTTCGAATATCACGACAAGGGAATCATGGCGATGATCGGCCGCCGGGCCGCGGTCGCCGAACTCGGCGAACACCGCCACGAACTGCACGGCCGGGTGGCCTTCGCCGCTTGGCTGGGCGTGCACGCCGCGTTGCTCGCGAACATGGGCGCTGAGGTCCGTGCCTTCATGCAGTGGGCCGAGGACTTTTACGTGCGGCCGCATCACCGATCGGCTGAACTGCTCTCCGCTGCGAACATCGACACGCCTCGCATTCATTGGCACGAGGCTCGATCAAGGGATTGATATGGCCGATCACACACGCACTGCCCAGCCGGCGGACGTCTTCGTGATCTTCGGTATCACGGGCGACTTGGCGAAGGTCATGACGTTCCACTCGCTGTATCGGTTGGAGAAGCGCGGCCTGCTCGACTGCCCGATCGTCGGTGTCGCATCGCAGAACTGGACCCTGCAGCAACTTCGCGAGCACGCGCGGGACTCCATCGAGAAGTGTGGCGAGAGCATCGACGACGAGGTCTTCGGACGGTTCGCCGACCGGCTGTCGTACGTCTCCGGCGACTTCACCGACGCCGGGACCTATCACGACATCGCGGCGGCCATGCGCGGCGCGACCATGCCGGTGTTCTACCTCGAAATCCCGCCGTTCCTCTTCGGCAAGGTCATCGGCAACCTGACTCAGGCCGGCCTCACGAAGACCGGCCGCGTCGTCGTCGAGAAGCCGTTCGGCCATGACGTGGCCTCCGCCCGTGAGCTGAACGAGACGGTTCACCGGTACCTGGACGAGTCCCAGATCTACCGGATCGACCACTTCCTCGGGAAGATGGGCCTCGTCGAGGTGATCTACCTGCGGTTCGCGAACGCGATGTTCGAGCCGATCTGGAACCGCAACTACGTCTCGTGCGTGCAGATCACGATGGCGGAGAGCTTCGGCGTCGAGGATCGCGGCCACTTCTACGATCCCGTCGGCGCCGTGCGGGACGTCGTGGTGAACCACCTCATGCAGGTCGTGGCCGCGGCCGCGATGGAGCCGCCTCCGAGCGCCGAGCAGGACGTCTTGAAGGACCACATGTACAGCGTGTTCCGCGCGATGCCGGACGCGGACCCGGCCCACTACGTGCGCGGGCAGCACGACGGGTACCGGGAGATCGACGGCGTCGCGCAGGACTCGACGACCGAGACGTACGCGGCGCTGCGGCTCGGGATCGACAACTGGCGCTGGTCCGGGGTG
>DATCXD010000229.1:0-4310 GCA_036566005.1 Micromonosporaceae bacterium
CGGAACTCTGGGGCGGGTCCGCCGACCTGGCGGAGAGCAACAACACGACGATGGAGGGCGAGCCGTCGTTCGTCCCGCCGGAGCACGCGACGAAGGTCTTCCCCGGTGACTGGTACGGCCGGACGCTGCACTTCGGCATCCGAGAGCACGGCATGGGCGCGATTCTCAACGGGATCGTGCTGCACGGCGGCACTCGCGTCTACGGCGGGACGTTCCTCGTGTTCTCCGACTACATGCGTCCCGCCGTACGGCTGGCGGCGCTGATGAAGCTGCCCGTGGTGTACGTGTGGACGCACGACTCGATCGGGCTCGGCGAGGACGGGCCGACCCACCAGCCGATCGAGCACCTGAGCGCGCTTCGGGCGATCCCGGGCCTCGACGTCGTGAGGCCGGGTGACGCCAACGAGACGGCCTGGGCCTGGCGAACGGCACTCGAACACACCGACCGGCCGACGGCCCTGTGCCTGACCCGGCAGAACCTGCCCGTGTTCGACCGGGACGCGGTCGCCGACGCCGAGGGCGTGGTTCGGGGGGCGTACACGCTGGCCGAGTCGTCCACCCCGAGCCCGCAGGTGATCCTCATCGGCACCGGCTCCGAGGTCGCGCTGTGCCTCGAAGCGCGCGAACGGCTGGAGACGGACGGCGTCGGCGCACGGGTGGTGTCGATGCCGTGCCGGGAGTGGTTCGACGCACAGGACGAGGCCTACCGGAACACGGTGCTGCCGCCGGAGGTTAAGGCCAGGGTGAGCGTCGAGGCGGGCATCGCGATGTCGTGGCGGGATCTCGTCGGCCCGACCGGCGAGTGCGTGAGCATTGAACACTACGGCGCGTCGGCGCCGTATCAGGTGTTGTTCGAGCAGTTCGGCTTCACGCCGGATCGCGTGGTCGCCGCGGCCCACGCGTCGCTCGCCAAGGCCGGCGTCATCACCGGTTCCACCACCGGCAACTGACACCACCGGCAACTGACACCACCGAAAACCGAGACAACCGGCAATCGACACCACCGGCAACGCGGCGTAACGCTTGGCGGCGTAACGCTTATCAGACAAGGTACTTCCGAGGAGCTGAGGATATGACCGATCGACTCGCTGAGCTGTCCGCCGCCGGGGTTGCGGTGTGGCTCGATGACATTTCCCGCGGACGTCTCATCACCGGCGGTCTGGCGAAGCTGCGCGACGACCAGCACGTCGTGGGTGTGACGAGCAATCCGACGATCTTCGCCAAGGCGCTCGAGGACTCGGAGGACTACTCCGAGCAGACCACCGAGCTGGCGCTGCGGGGCGTCGGTATCGACGAATCGGTGCGGATGATCACCACGTACGACGTCCGCTGGGTCGCCGACGTGCTCCGCGCGCCGTACGACGCGTCGAACGGGGTCGACGGCCGGGTCTCGATCGAGGTCGACCCGCGGGTCGCCTACGACACCGACAAGACGAACGCCGAGGCCAAGCAGCTGTGGTGGCTCGTCGACCGGACGAACATGTACATCAAGATCCCGGCGACCGCGGCCGGAGTCCCGGCCATCGCCGCCACGCTCGCGAAGGGCATCAGCGTCAACGTCACGCTGATCTTCTCGCTGCAGCGCTACGAGGAAGTGATGGACGCGTTCCTCGACGGCATGGAGCAGGCCAAGGCGAACGGCCACGACCTGTCGAAGATCGGCTCGGTCGCCTCGTTCTTCGTGTCCCGGGTCGACACCGAGGTGGACAAGCGCCTCGACAAGATCGGCACGGCGGAGGCGCAGGCGATGCACGGCAAGGCCGCCATCGCGAACGCCCAGTTGGCGTACCAGCTCTACGAGAAGGTCTTCGCCAGCGACCGCTGGCAGGCACTGGCCAAGGCCGGCGCGCTCCCACAGCGGCCGCTGTGGGCATCGACGTCGACGAAGAACCCGGCCTACCGCGACGTGATGTACGTCGAGGAACTGGTCGCGCCGGGCGTGGTGAACACGATGCCGGAGGCCACGATGCACGCCTTCGCCGACCACGGTGAAGTGCGGCCGGACGCGGTCACCGGCTCGTACGCCACCGCGCAGAAGGTGCTCGATGACCTCAAGGCGCTGGGTGTCGACTACGACGACGTGGTCGACACGCTGGAGCGCGAGGGCGTGGAGAAGTTCGAGGCGAGCTGGAAGAGCCTGCGCGACAGCGTGACGTCGCAGATCGACGCGGCCCACGCGTCGCTCGGGAAATGACGCGGCCCACGCGTCGCTCGGGAAATAACGCCGCCCACAAATCGCTCGGGAAGTGACAGCTCACCGCGTGTGACGCGATGCACCGTGCCGGTCAACGGCGACGCGGCGGGAACGTACCGTAGATGTTGTTGCAGTTGTTTTGATCATGACGGTGGGACCGCGCGGGCGGCGTCCGCGCGACCGCCCGCCGTCGAGGAGACCCGGCCTCGGGGAGCGTCTAGTCATGACCGGCAGTCACGTCGTACACGACGACTTCGAGAAGCGGAGCCCCAACCCGCTGCGCGATCCAACGGATCGGCGGCTGCCGCGCATCCCGGAGCCGTGCGCCGTCGTCATTTTCGGTGTGACCGGCGACCTCGCCCGCAAGAAGCTCATTCCGGCCATCTACGACCTGGCCAACCGCGGCATGTTGCCGCCGAGTTTCGTGGTGGCCGGCTTCGCCCGCCGCGACTGGGGCGACGACGACTTCGAGCAACTCGCGAAGAAGGCCGCTCAGGAGCACGCGCGCACGCCGTGGCGTGACGAAGTGTGGGCCCGGTTGGCCGGCAACATCAAGTTCGTCGGCGGCTCATTCGACGACGACAACGCGTTCGACGAGCTTTCGGCGACGCTGGACGAGCTTCGCGACACTCACCGCATCCAGGGCAACGCGGCGTTCTACCTGTCGATACCGCCGGCCGCGTTTCCGGTCGTGCTCAAGCAGCTCGCGCGCACCGGGATGGCCGACAACAAGAAGTCCGGCGGCTGGCGTCGGGTGGTCGTGGAGAAGCCGTTCGGCCACGATCTCAAGTCGGCCAAGCAGCTCAACTCGCTCGTCGACGAGGTGTTCACGGCGCAGGACGTGTTCCGCATCGACCACTACCTCGGCAAGGAGACGGTCCAGAACATCCTGGCGCTGCGCTTCGCGAACACGCTGTTCGAACCGCTGTGGAACGCCAACTACGTGGACTCGGTGCAGATCACGATGGCCGAGGATGTCGGCATCGGCACGCGCGCCGGCTTCTACGACAACGCCGGCACCGCGCGCGACGTGCTGCAGAACCACCTCTTGCAGCTCCTCGCCATGGTCGCGATGGAGGAGCCGACGAGTTTCGAGGCCGGCGAGATCCGCGCCGAGAAGCTCAAGGTGCTGCGCGCGATCACGCTGCCGACAGACATCGCTCGGGACACCGTACGCGGGCAGTATCTGCCCGGTTGGGTGGCCGGCGAACGCGCCGTCGGGTACGTGGACGAGAAGGACGTGCCGCCGGACTCCACCACGGAGACGTACGTGGCGGTGAAGCTCGGCATCCAGAACCGCCGCTGGGCTCGCGTGCCGTTCTACATCCGGGCCGGCAAGCGCATGCCGCGCCGGGTCACCGAGATCGCGGTGCTGTTCAAGCGCGCGCCGCACCTCCCGTTCGACCCGGCCGACGTCCAGTCCCTCGGCCAGAACCAGCTCGTCGTGCGCGTCCAGCCGGACGAGGGCCTGGCTCTCAAGTTCGGCTCGAAGGTGCCCGGCACCGCGATGGAGCTGCGGGACATCGCGATGGATTTCCAGTACGGCGAGGCGTTCACCGACTCGTCGCCCGAGGCGTACGAGCGGTTGATCCTCGACGTCCTGGTCGGCGACCGGACGCTGTTCCCGGACGCGGCCGAGGTCGAGGCGAGCTGGCGGGTCGTCGACCCCTTGGAGGCGGCATGGGCCGGCACGACGCCGGAGCCGTACCGGGCCGGCGAATGGGGCCCCCGCGCCGCCGACGAGCTCCTGACCCGCGACGGCCACCAATGGCGACGCGCGTGACCGAGCTTGGTCGCGGCGATCGGCCCGACGAAGGGATGACCCGGTGATCGGCCTCTGGGATACGACCGGCAACGAGGTGGTCAAGGCACTGGCCGCGGAGCGGCGCAGCGCCGGCGGCGTGACGAGCGGCCTGGCTCTGACGCTCGTCGCCGTCGTCGACGAACGGCGGGTACGGGAGGCCGAGGCGGCCGCCACCATCGCCGCCGCACAGCACCCGTGCCGCCTGGTGATCGTGGTGCGCGCCGAAGGCACCATGTCCGACCGGAGCCGGCTGGACGCCGAGATCGTCGTCGGCGGACGGCTCGGGCCGTGCGAGGCGGTCGTGCTGCGCAT
>DATCXD010000313.1:0-5221 GCA_036566005.1 Micromonosporaceae bacterium
GCTGCCCCCGAGCTGGTTGCGTCGGGGTTCGCGCTCGAAAACGACGATGCGCCGATCTTGCATCGCGGGTTCAACCTCGCCGACATGGCACACGTGCTCGACCTGGCGCGCCGCCGGATCATCCCCGACGCCGCCGTGCACGCACTTCTGGAGCTGCTCCTCAACGTCTACGACACCGATGCCGAGGACTTCCCGTACGACCCGGCGTTCGGTGAGCCGTACAACTCCCGGGAGCGGTTCTTCATCGAGCGGATCGGCGACACTGCTGGCTGGCTCCACGCCGGCCGCCCGCGCCGGGAGGCCGCGCGGATCGCATTGCGGCTGCACCTGCGGACGCAGATCGCCGAACTCGTGCTCGCGGCGATCCAGTTCGTCCGGGATACCGCGAACCTGGCAGAGCGTCACGTGCGCACGCTGATGGCCGACCAGACCTATCTGCAGAAGGCGCAGCCGTCGACCTTCGGTCACTACCTGCTCTCGTTCGCTCAGCCGGCGCTGCGCGACGGGCGGCGGCTGCTGGACGAGTTGAGCGAGATCAACGCGAGCCCCGGCGGGGCGGGTTGTGTCAACGGCACGCGGCTTCAACATGATCGCAGTGCGCTTGCGCGCTCGCTCGGATTCGACACGGTCATCGCACATACTCGCGATGCCATGTGGCGGGTCGACGACCTGATCGCGGTGCTGGCGATTGGCGCGAGCGTGATCTCGAACCAGGCCAAACTCGCCGAGGACCTGGAGATCTTCTCCAGCAGCGAGTTCAACTTCGTCGACCTGGACGATGGGTACAGCAGGTCGAGCGTGCTCATGCCGCAGAAACGCAACCCGTACGCCCTGTCGATCGTCCGGGGTGCGTCCGGAGTCTTGATCGGAAGGCTGACCGGATTCCTCGCGGTCACCAAGAGCCCATCTGCGCGCAGCGACAACTTCATCTTCGCCTACGGTGAGGTCCCTCGGGCCGTCGGCCTCGCTCTGCGGGTGACAACCCTGATGAGCGCGGTGGTACGCACCCTTTCGGTCAATCCGGAGCGGATGCTCGAAGAGCTCGACCGTGGCTACACCCAGTCGACCGACTTGGCCGAGCACTTGACCCAGATCCGCGAT
The DNA here is from genome assembly GCA_036566005.1 of Micromonosporaceae bacterium. Classification (GTDB taxonomy): domain Bacteria; phylum Actinomycetota; class Actinomycetes; order Mycobacteriales; family Micromonosporaceae; genus DASQPR01. The sequence goes on from DATCXD010000313.1 coordinate 1,102, forward strand.
GTCGACTACCGCACCGCCTACTTCGTCGTCGGCGACGTCGTGCGTGACGCCAGTCGGGCCGGCATCCGCGGGCTCGATCTCACCGCCGAAATGGTCAACCAGGCGTCGATAGAGCGCACCGGTGTCAGCTGGGACCTGCGCGACTCCGACCTGCGAGCGGTCCTGGACCCGGCCCGGATCGTAGCGTCGCGCGACGCGTTGGGTGGCGCTTCGTACGACGCGGTCGAACAGATGTTGAGGACCACCTCGACGGATGGCGCCGAGATCGAAGCATCCGCGAGGGCACGGCTGGCGGGATTCGCCGCCGCCGAGGACGCGCTGCTAAGACAGGTCCGCTCGATTGTCAGGCGAGGCCCCGAATCGTTACCCGACACCGTAGGACAGGAGAAGGAGGACCCGTCGTGACCGCTGAACCCACGCTTGTGACACTTCCCACCGAGGTCGCCGTCGTCAACGTCGGACTGCCGGTTTTCGCCGACGCGGTGCGGGACCAGGGCCGGCCCGCGGACCAGCTCGACTGGCGGATCCCAGCGGGTGGCGTCCCGGCGGTAATCGCCGCGCTCATGAGGCTGTTCGGTGACAACGCCGCCGACGTCGAGGCAGCTAACGCCGAGGTATTCCGACGACTCAACACCGCGACGCCGTTCTGGACGGCCGTGAAGACTGCTGGCGATGTGGTTCCGGGCCTTGGCTCACGTACCTTGCTGCATTGTGGACCGGCCATCGACTGGCCCGACGTGTGCGACCCGTTGCGCCGGTCAATGCGTGCGGCGACCGTAGCCGAGGGATGGGCGGCGGACGTGGGCGCGGCGGACGAAATGCTGCGGACCGGCGAGGTTCGCCTCGAACCGGCCAACCTGCACGCGACGGTCGTCCCCATGGCCACGGCACTGGGGCCGTCGATGCCCGTTGTGGTCGTGGACAACGAGGCAGGCGGCACGCGAGCGTTTTCCGCCCTCAACCAGGGTTCCGGCAACGTCGCATGGTTCGGCCGGGAGACCGCCGAAGCGATCGAGCGGCTCCGGTTCCTGCGAGACGTCGCCGGGCCGATCCTCGCGACGGCGATCGACGCATCCGGACCGGTGGACGTGTTCAGCCTCGCGGCACAAGGCCTCGCCATGGGCGACGACGTCCACATGCGCACCCAGGCAACCACCAACCTGCTCATCCGTCACCTGCTGCCACAGCTCGTCGCGGCGGGAGGCCCAGCGGCGGTGGACTTCGCCCGCTACCTGTCGGGTGACCACCTGTTCTTCCTCAACGTGGCGATGGCGGCCGCGAAGTCGTTGACGATGTGGGCCGAACAGGTGGAAGGCAGCAGCATCGTCACGACCATGGCACGCAACGGCACAACGTTCGGGATCCGGCTAGCGGGATCGTCCGAGTGGTTCATCGCCGACGCCCCCGAGGTCGGTGACGCGTTGTTCAATCCCGGGTACGGGCCGGGCAGCGGAGCCCGCGATATCGGCGACAGCGCCGTGCTGGAGCTGATCGGTCTCGGCGGTGCGGCCGCGGCCGGCTCGCCGGCGGTCGCGGCGTTTCTCGGCGGCACCATGGCCGACGCGCTCGAGGTCACCGAGAACATGGCCGACATATGCCACGGCACGAGCGGCCGGTTCAAGCTGCCGACCCTTGACCTGCGCGGTACGCCGGTCGCGGTCGACGCGCGCCTGGTCGCCAAGCTCGGCACGACCCCGAAGGTGAATACCGGAATCTTGCATGTCAGCGACGGCACCGGGCAGGTCGGCGCCGGCGTCGCCACCGCACCGCTCGACTGTTTTACGGCTGCCGTCCTCGACCTCGCCGACCGGCTTCGATGAGACCGGTTGACATCGGCATCGACGCGGCCCGTGAGCTCAAGCGCGGCGGACCGGGACAGGTCTGCGCCGTGTTCGCCCACGCGCTCTACCTGCGAGTGCCCGGCGGCATGGTGGTCGTCACGACGACGCAGGAACACCGCGGCCCGCTTCACATCCGTCTCCCGCGACTGCCGGCCGTCGCGGTGGGCTGCCCGGTGGCGGTAGAGGCGACGTCGCTGTGGATCGGATCGGACCGGTACGGGCTCGACGCCCCGACATGGTCGCCCAGCCTGCCGGCTACGTCCACGCTGGACACAGCCGCGCGGATGGCCCGACATTGGCTGCCGGACCTCGGTACGACGCTCGACATCGGCTCAGCACCGAGCGCGGGTCTGCCCGTCGGCGCCCTCGACGCGTTGCGCGGCGGCCGTCTCGTGCAGTTCGCGGCGATGGTCAGCGGTCGAGGCCCGGGTCTCACGCCAGCCGGCGACGACACGCTAGCGGGCGTACTGCTCGTGGCTCGCGCCCGCGGTGGGTCGGCCGATGTGGCTTTGCGATGCGTCCGCTCGGCCGCTACGAACGACATCACACGTGCCTTTCTCGGCTGCGCGGCGCTCGGGCGCTGTATAGAGCCGGCCCACGACCTGCTCGCGGCGCTCGCGCACGCCGATCATCGGGGAGTCGGCTCGGCCGTGGCCAACCTTCGACGGTTCGGCAGCTCATCGGGCGCCGCGCTGGCGTACGGGATCCGCACCGCGCTGCTTGAGCTACCGGATCTGTCGGGCCCTGGCTCCGCGCTCGCCGTCGTGACCCGTCGTTCGGCCGTGCCTGGCGCGAACGTCCCGATCCCGGCCGTCGATGGGCTCCCGACATGATCAAGCGCAGTCAAGTAAAGTACATATGCAGATCTCATAGTGAATGTTGCCACGGACACGGATCGTGACATGCCAGGCTGGCGTGGCGTTGTGATCGCCCCACGCGCAGCGGTGTGTTTCGCCATTACCGCAATGCGGCAAAGGAAGGGTCGAAACGATGACGAACACGATCGTGGTTGTCGGTGGAAGCGCCGCCGGCATGGGTGCCGCGGGTGCCGCGAAGCAGGTGGATCCGAGCGCCCGTGTCATCGTCTTCACTGAGCTTCAGGACGTCGCATACAGCCCGTGCGGCATCCCGTACGTACACGGTAAGGAGATCGACTCCTTTGACCGGCTGATCCTGCAGGGCAAACAGTATTACGAAGAGCAGGGCTACGAAATCCACTACGAAACGATGGTCAGCGCGATCGATCCTGCCCATCACACCGTGACCGTGCCCGGCCAAGCCGATGTCCGATTCGATCGCCTGATCCTTGCCACCGGGTTTCAATACGAGCGGCCGGACATCCCCGGCGCCGATCTCGGCGGCCTCTACTACGTACGGGATATTCGCGCCGCCGAGCGATGGGACGAGGCCCTTGACTCGGTGCGGCGGGCGGTGGTCGCGCAAGCACAGCCGATCGGCGTTGAGATGGCGACCGCGCTGGCCCATCGAGGAATCGAGACGCACCTGGTCGACCCGCATCCATGGGCCATGGCCGAGATCGCCGACCCGGACATCATGGCACCGGTCGAGGAGTCGTGGCGGGAGATCGGCGTGAAGGTTCAGTGGAACACGCGGATCGACGCATTTCTCGGCACCGAGCGGGTCCAGGCGGTCAAGACCTCGCGCGGTGAGATCCCGGTCGACATGGTCGTCATCGGGGCGAAGAAGCTCGCCAACAACCGGCTGGCCGCGCAGGCGGGGATCAAGCTCGGCTCGACGGGCGGGATCATCGTGAACGAGCACATGCAGACCTCGGCCGCCGATGTGTTCGCCGCGGGCGACTGCGTGGAGGTGCCGCAGGGCACGACCGGCGTGCCCGTCCAGGGCCTGTCCGGAAGCCACGCGTACGCGCAGGGCAAGGTCGCCGGCAGCGGAGCGGCGGGTAAACTGCGAACGTACCTTCCGGTTTTTGTGCCATGGGGCCTGGTCGGTGGGAAGTGGATGATCGGCGGGGTCTCGTTCGGGGAGACGCTCGCCACCGCGCTGGGCGTACCGTTTGTGCTAGGCGTCGGGGAAGGAATTTCCCGCGCCCGTTATTACCCGGACTTCAAGAAGATCCGCGTGAAGCTGCTCGCGGAACCGGACACACTGAAGCTGATCGGGGCTCAGTTGGTGGGTGGTGAGGGCATCAAGGAGCGATGCGACTTCTTGGCCATGGCGGCCCGTAAGGGTTTGACGCTGCACGACATCGCGTGGATGGAGAACGTCTACTCGCCGGCGATGGGCGCCCTCAACGAGCC
>DATCXD010000276.1:0-3907 GCA_036566005.1 Micromonosporaceae bacterium
CCGCGTCGGGCCTGGTGCCGGCCGCCCGGCCAAGGTCTACACCGTCTCACCGCGGACCTTCTCGGTCAGGATTCCGCAGACTCGCTATGCCCTCGCGGCATCGATGATGGCTACCGCGTTGTCAGGTGAGTATTCAGGAACGGACGGAGCCACATCGCTGCAAGAGGTTGCGACCACCGTCGGAGAACGCCTCGGCGCCGAGATTCGGTCGCGAACGAAGGGTGCCCGGCGCGAAGCGGTCCAGTACAAGCTCGAGCAGCTTGGTTTCGAACCGCAGTCCCAGGAGTCCGGCGATCTGAGCCTACGCAACTGCATTTTCTCTGAACTGTCCAGGTCACATCGCGACCTTGTGTGCGGAATGAACGCCGCGTTCGTATGCGGTCTTCTCGGTGGTGCACGACTGCGGTCGCTGCACGTCGAACGGCAGCCCGCGGCGCCCAGTTGTTGCGTGCGGATCGTCGCCCGGTGAGACATGCTTGTCGGCGGCCGGTCCAAGCGGCGATGACGTCGACGGCATCGCGGCGTACAGGCCGGCCAGGACATTGACGAGGTGCGTGTCGCCCGCTTTGGCCGCGGCGAGCAGTTCTCGCGTCGGTCCGTGCACGAGCCGGTGCACCATCCTGAGGAGCGCCGACTCCATCAGGGCCCGAACCTCGACCGGCAACCCGGTGGCGATCCGCGCGATCTCTTCTCGCGCGGCATCCTCCGCGTCGCCACGCATACGTCGTAGGTCGGCCGCGGCGGACCGGCTCGTGAGCCACTGGATGTAGCGGCGCAGTTCGGTCTCGATAATCTGCTCGACCACGGCGACGTCATCGGCGAGGTGTGCAGCATCGCCAGCGCCGGCCGCTCGCAGATCCGCGAGGTCGATCAGCCGCACCGAGGACATCGCCCGTACGGCCGGATCGACGTTGCGCGGCAACGACAGATCCACGAGAACGAGCGACCCGGCACCGGCCGGCCGGGCCGACGTAAGCCGCCGCCGATCGATGAGCGGGTGCGGGGCCGCGGTGGCAAGGATCGCGATGTCCGCCGTCGCAAGGCAGTCTGTGAGGCCGGCGAGGTCGATCACCCGGACACCGGCAGCGGCGAACCGGTCCGCATGACGCCGCGTACGGTTGCACACCGTCACGACCGCACCGAGTTCGACGGCGCGCTCCACGACAACCGCGGCCACGTCGCCGGCGCCGACCACCAGGAGTTGACGGCCGGTGATCGCGCCGGTCGACGCCACGACCGCGTCGACCGCCACACTTGCCACCGATCGACTCGTGGCAGCGATCGACGTGCGCCGCTGCCGTTTGCGGGACGCGCTGATCGCCGCGTCCATCAGGCGCTGGAGCACGACGTCGTCGCCGCCACTCGTCGCCCGGCTGACATCCGCGGCCGCCCGGACCTGCCCGGCGATCTGATTTTCACCCAGCACGAAGGACTCGAGTCCGCACGCCACTCGCAGCAGGTGATGGGCGGCCGCGTCGCCACGATAGATTCTGACCACGGAGTCGAGCTCGGCCGGGAGGATCCCGCGATCACACGCCAGCGCTGCGAGCAGCGCCGCATCGTCCGGCTCGCCCGTCCAGGTGGCGTAGACCTCGGTGCGTTGGCAGGTTGACAGCACCGCCACCGCACGCGCGTTGCTCTTCGTCCGCAGCGTCGCCAGCCGCTCGGACAGTTCTTCTCGGGGATAGGCCAGCCGTTCAAGAAGCTCGAGCGACACGTGGCAGCCGGCAAACGAGACGCAGCTGAGACCATTCATTTGTGATCCTGGCTGCTCGCCAGCGCGAGCAATGTTTCGGCGGCCGTCCGGTGTGAGCCGAACGGCGCGGCGGCCAGATAGGCGTTGAGGTCGCGTTCGGCCGCCTTGGGTTGGTTCAGGCCCATCAGCAGGATCAGGGCGCGTGCGTAAAGGGCATCCGGATAGTTCGGATGGGCCGTGAGTGCACGGTCGACCATGGTCTTGGCTTGTGCCGCCTGGCCGACCTGGAATGCGAGCAGAGCCAGCTCGGTGTTCGCCTCGGCGTTGGTGGGATCGAGCTGGGTGACGGCCAGATACTCGACCGCGGCCAACTGATTCTGGCCACCGGCGGCGTACGCGTCCGCCAGGGCGAGATGGGCCGTCGCGTCCTTGGGGCTCTTTTCCACCTGGGCCACCGCGGCATCGATCGCGGCCAACTGGTCGGGGGTCGTGGCCGGTTGCCCCGATGCCGACGAAGACGCCGACGGATCGACGCTCGGGCTGCCAGCCGACGTCGGGGTCGGGCCGACCGCGTCACCCGAGATATTCTGCCCGGCGCTGCGGGGAGTCACCGCGCCGGCGAGCAGGATCGTGACACTCGCGGCGGCACCCGCGAATGCCACCAGCGCCACGGTCCGCCGGCGCCATGGCCGCCCGCCGGAATGTGCGTCGCTACCGGGCCGCGACGCGGTGTTGGCTTGGGATCCTTTTCCGGCGCCGGTGGCCGCTCCCGCCCGACCCTGATTCTTGATGCGGCTCAGGACGGCGGCCGCTTCCCGCTCGATCGGGTCCCGGAGCCGCTCATGGTCGACGGCGGTCAGCTTTCCGGCGGCCAGGTCATCGTCGAGGTCACGCAACTGACGGAGCAGCTCACGGCGCCGATCCTCGTCCGATGTGGTCGCGCGAACGTGCAAGCGGCCACGCCCATTCGACAGCGGGCGCACGATCAGCAGCACGACCACGAACGCCAGCCCGCCAATGACCAACAAGGCGGTCACCCCGGCTCCTCCTCGCGCAAGCGGGCAACCGCCTTGTAGAGCGCGCGCCGTTGCGACGCGGACAGCGGCGCCGCGGCACTGTCCGGTTGCTCCGATGCGGGCTTACGCAGCCAGCGGCGCAATACCAAGAATGCGATGAGTACGGCGAAGGCGATGACCGCGAGCGGCAGGAAGTACGCCGCCTGACCGAGGCCGTGCCGCGGTGGGGTCATGAGCACCGAGTCGCCGTAGGCCGCCACGAAGCTTGCGCGGATTTCGTCGGCCGACTCCCCCGCGTCGATCTTCTCTGCGATCTCCTGACGCATTTGCTGGGCTAGCGGTGCCGGCGAGTCGGCCACCGACAGGTCCTTGCAGATCGGACAGTGCAGCCCGGCCGCAATTTGCTGTATCTGTTGCGCCCGGCCGGCCGGCGTGGAGTTGTGCGTGGCCACGATGGCCAGCGTGACCGCGCCCGCGGCCAGGGCCAGTATCACGAGGAGCCCGGGCAGCACCGCCCGCGCTCGTTCCAGCCTCGCCGGTGCGGTCATCGTGCACCCGCCAGCAGGACCGAGTTGATCTGACCGGCGAGCTTAGCGGTGTCGACCGGACCGATGACGCGGTCGACGATGCGACCGGACTTGTCCACGATGAACGTCTCGGGAATGCCACGCAGACCGTAGGCCAGCGCCGTACGCGAGTCCGTGTCCTCGACGATCGGGTAGGTCACGCCGGCTGCGTGCACGTAGTCGCGGGCGTCGCCGGTGGTGTCCTCGAAGTTGACGCCGACCACGACCACACCGGAGTCACGGAACTGTTGCCACGTCTGGTCGAGCGCCGACTGCTCGGTATGGCACTCCGTACACCAGGACGCCCAGAAGTTGACGACGACGACCTGGCCGCGCAGCTTCGACAACGTGAGGCTCGGACCGTCCAGCTGGGCCAGCGTGAAGTCCGGCGCGAATCGTCCGACCAGCGGTGACGCGGCGACCGACGGATCCTTGCCCAAACCGGTCGCGAGCAGCGCAACTACGGCCAAGACCGCCGCGACCACCGCACTCAGCAAAATGGTCCGTCGACGCGTGAGCCCTCGCATCACAGCGCACCGGTTTCGACGACCGCTCGCCTGCGCGGTGTGCTGATCGCCGGGTCGTTGGCATCGGCGTCGCCACCGCTCGGTCTGCGCCGGATCGGCCAC
>DATCXD010000281.1:0-2961 GCA_036566005.1 Micromonosporaceae bacterium
CCGGCCGGTCGGTTCGTCGAGCCGGTAGTCGGTGCCGCGATTACCGGGCGTGAAGTCGGATCCGGCGTAGATCGATGGCTGCCAGTCGAACTCGTACGTCCCGATCCGTACCAACGCGCCCGGCTCGGCACCAAGCTTGCGGAGCTGGTCCTCGATGCCGATGCGCGCGAGGCGGTCGGCGAGATAGCCGACGGCCTCGTCGTTCTCGAAGTTCGTCTGGCGCACCCAGCGCTCGGGCCGCGAGCCGTGCACGACGTACACGCCTTCGCCGTCCGGTGCGATCTCGAAGCCGCTGTCGTCGATCGCGGCTGGCCGCAGGATGGTCCGAGTCGGTTCGGCCGCGGGCCGAGCGGCCGCGAGTTCGTCCAGCAGGTTCGCGAGCGCATAGGTCAGCTCGCGCAGCCCTTCCCGGGTCGCGGCGCTGGTTTCGAAGATCGGCCAACCAAGCTTTTCCAGCTCCGGTCGCGCCCATTCGGCCATCGCTCGGCCGTCCGGCACGTCTACCTTGTTCAGCACGATGAGTCGCGGCCGATCGTCGAGGCCGCCGTACGCGGACAGCTCCGCCTCGAGCGCCGCTATGTCGGCCGACGGGTCGCGGTCGGGTTCGAGCGTGGCCGTGTCGACCACGTGCACGAGCACCGAACAGCGCTCGATGTGCCGGAGGAATGCGAGCCCGAGGCCCTTCCCCGTGGCCGCACCCGGAATCAAGCCGGGCACGTCGGCGATCACGAACGAGCCGCCGTCCGTCTGCACGACGCCGAGATTCGGCACGAGCGTCGTGAACGGATAGTCGGCGATCTTCGGACGTGCGGCCGACATGGCCGCGATCAGGGAGGATTTGCCGGCCGACGGAAAGCCGACGAGGCCGACGTCGGCAACGCTCTTGAGTTCGAGCACGACATCGAGTGCTTCACCGGGCTCCCCCAACTCGGCGAAACCGGGAGCGCGCCGTCGTGTGTTCGCGAGCGAGGCGTTGCCACGGCCGCCGCGACCGCCCCGGGCCGCCTCGAACGTCGTACCGGCGCCCACGAGATCGGCCAGTACCTCGCCGTCCTCACCCAGGACCACGGTGCCGTCCGGGACCTTGACGACCAGGTCCGCACCGGTTGCGCCCTGCCGGTTGCCGCCGGCGCCGCCGGTGCCGTTCGTCGCGCGCAGGCGGGGACGGAAATGAAAATCAAGCAGCGTGTGTACGGCCGGGTCGACGACCAACAACACGTTGCCGCCGTGGCCGCCGCTGCCGCCGTCGGGACCGCCGAATGGCTTGAACTTCTCCCGCAGGATGGAGACGCAACCGTGCCCGCCGTTGCCGGCCTGGATATGCAGGACGACGCGGTCAACAAAGGCAGTCACAGCGAGTTCCAACTTTCGCGGTCTCGGGTCACGTCGGTGGAGGGTGCCGATCGATGTCGCCAAAATGATGTTGGGCAAGTGCACGTATCCGCGATCGGTGATACGTGTACTTGCCCAACATCATCAACTGCGGGCGCGCCGTCCGGCGCCGTTTTAAGGTGGACAACCCAGGCTCATTGCCGCTGGGGCAGCTAGGCCTCCGTGCTCGACGGAACGATGCTGACGGTCTTGCGGCCGCGCTTCGTGCCGAACAGCACCGCACCCGGAGCCATCGCGAACAGCGTGTCGTCACCGCCTCGGCCGACCAGGTCGCCCGGGTGGAACTTGGTGCCCCGCTGGCGAATGATGATCTCGCCGGCCTGCACGACCTGGCCGCCGAACCGCTTGACGCCAAGCCGCTGGGCGTTGGAATCGCGACCGTTCCGCGAGCTGGACGCACCCTTTTTGTGTGCCATCTCGGCGCCTACTTCCCGCTAGAAATGCCGGTTACCTTCACCTGGGTCAGCGGTTGACGGTGACCCTGGCGCTTGTGGTAGCCGGTCTTGTTCTTGAACTTGTGGATCCGGATCTTCGGGCCCTTGGTGTGCGCGAGGACCTCGCCGGTCACCGCGACATTGGCGAGCTTGGCCGCGTCGGTCACCAGGTCGTCGCCGTCCACGAGCAGCACTGCCTGCAGCGCCACCTCGTCACCGGCGATGCCGGCGAGCTTCTCGACCTCGATCACGTCGCCCTCGGCGACCTTGTACTGCTTGCCGCCGGTCTTGACGATCGCGTACATGAGACGCGGACTCCCTGTCGTTCGTGACTGCTTGAACGCCGCTCGCGCCGACCCGTGACGGGTCAGCGGGCGCGCAAGAACATGGCGCATCAACTGCGCCGCAAACAAGAGTACGGCATCGGGCCGCCCGGCCTCAAACCGGGCCGGTCCACGGCCGGCGGAACGTGGTTGGGCTCACGCCCAGTCCCGACCGCGGTCAGCCGCAGGCGTCGGCGATGGGCTGAGCAGCATCGCTGATCTTGCGGATGGCCGCCGGAATGTCGGCAAGCGAGTCGATGTCGTTGAAAAAGTCGCTGCTGACCGTGACCCGATCGACGGCCTCCGCGGCCTTCGCCGCGGCCGCTCGGAGCGCCGCGTCGTTGGCGGCACGACCAACCCGGGATATGTCCGCCCCGAGTTCCTTGACCCGGGCAGTGACCGCCTTACGGGCGTCTTCGACCGCATCGTCGTCGTCCGCCGCCCGGTATCCGAGATAATCGCCGAGCGCCTCGCCCAGTGAACTCATCCGGCTGGCGATGTCGGATCGGATCTGCTTGCAGACGGTCGCCGTCGCCCCACTCGCGTCGGCGGCGGGCGAGACCGCGGTGGCGCGAGGAGACGGTGCGTTCGCCGCCTGCGTTCCACAGCCGGCCAGGAGCGCTACGAGCACCGCGCCGGTCGCGGACACCTTGGCGGTGGCCGTTCGGCCGACTCGGCGCATCGTCGCTCCCGTCTCACCGGTCGCAGCGGCCACCGGGGCGTGGCCGCGAAAGCGAGTGTAGGCGAGCAACCTACGGCAGACCACCGACGCGTAGCGCAGCCGCAAGGCGCCAACATCACCGCCGACGCGT
>DATCXD010000287.1:0-3121 GCA_036566005.1 Micromonosporaceae bacterium
GACCCCCGGCCGGATCGCTCCGTCCGACCTCGCCGTACGCCGATCGGAGTCGGCCCCCGCCCGGCTCTGCTGGTCGTGCTCGGCCTGGTGGCGTGCGCCGCGATCTGCGTGGCGACCGCCTGTGACAACGTCGCCGCGGCCGACGGCGCGACCGGCAATCAGGAGTTCGTCCAGGAGATCGCAGCGCGGCTGAACACGGCGTCGTCGACGGCGTACACGGCGGTGTACGCATTGGCTGGCGGCGGCACGGGCACCATCGCACAGCTGCCCGCGACCGGTCAGGCCGCTTACACCTACCCGACCGGTGTGCTGCTCGTGACGTCGGGAAAGGCCACCCTGTGCACGAAAGTGGCAAACCGTCCAGTTACCTGCGCGTCCCGGCCGAGCGTCGTGGCGACGTCAAGCGATCTCGCGCGCGGCGGCCTCGTCCGGACCGACTCGGTGATCTCGCTGCTCAATGCGTCGGCCCTCGACCGTAATTCGGTGATCTCGGAGCACGACACCACGATCGCTGGTACGTCCGCGACGTGCGTGACCGTGGACAGCAGCGCGGACACGACCGCTGAATACGAAGCTTGTGTGACCGCCGATGGATTGCTGGGCTCATTCAGCGGCCAGGTCAGCGGCGCGTCGATCGACATCATGATGATTAACTTTAGGAAATCGGTGTCGTCAGACGAGTTCGAGCTGCCGACGGCCCACCGGCCGGCCGTGACCAACCGATAGCTCAGGCCGTGACCAACCGGTAGCTCAGGCAAGGGGTCGAACGAGTGGCGCCGGGCCGTCAGGCGGCTGCGGCGAGGCCGAGCAACGTCCGCAGATGGCGGGGCGGCGGCGACCCGTACGCCAACATTTGGTCGTGCCAGTCGCGCAGGGCGAAACCGTCCGGCCGGGCCCGACCGATCGCGCTGACCTCGGAGTAGCCGACGAAGTACGTCGATAGCTGCGTCGATGTCAGCAGCGCACGACGCCACTTGCCGGCCGCCTCGCCGTCCTCCTGGAAGCCGCGGTGCCGCATCAGCGCCATCGCCTCGGCCTCGGACATGTCGTCGCAGTGCACCGACTGATCGAGGATCGCGTTGAGCGCCGAGCGCATCGCCGTCTTGAGCTGCTGGAGCTTGAGCGGTAGGCCGCCGTACCCGGCCTCGACCATGACCTCCTCCGCGTAACACGCCCAGCCCTCGACGAACGGGCCGGAGAAACCCAGGGCTCGCACCTTCGACGTGCCGCGGTAGCGGCGCGAGTGCGCGAGCTGCAGGAAATGACCGGGCATCGCCTCGTGGACGGTGAGATCACGCACGAGATCGTCGTTGTATTCGCGGTAGAACGACTCGGCGCGTTCGGCCGACCAGTCCGCCGGTGTCGGCGAGATGCAGTAGAGCGTCGGCACATTCGCCGTCTCCAGCGGCCCCGGTGGATCGCAGTAGGCAACGGCGACGCCGCGGGCGTACTCCGGCATCTCCTTGACCACGCACGGATCATCGACGAGCGAGACGAGCTCGAACTGGTGCACGAACTCGGTCGTGTCAGCGAGCGCCTCGGTCGCCCGGCCGACGATCGTGGCGTTGTCGGGCCGGCGCTCGGCGCATTCGGCAAGCGCCCGCCGCACCGTGTCGTCGTCGTGCGGACCGCCGAGCATCGCGACCGCGCACTCGCGCATCTGCTCGCTCAACTCAGCCGCCCGGCGCTGGGCCGCCTCCATCACCTGTGTCGCCGACAGCTCGGTATCCAGGGTGTGCCACAGCCTTGCCTCCCACAGGCGTCGACCGAGGCGCGGACTCGGCCGGTCGACATCCTGGGCCGCCTGCGCCCGCAACCAACCGCTGAACTCGTCGAGCGCCGCGATCGCCTCCTCCGCGACCGGCTTCACATCACCACCCAGTGCCGGGGCCTCGGCCAACAGCCGTGGCACGCCGTCGCGCACGAGGGCGGCCGTACCCGTGAACTGGCCCGCGCCCGTCTCGAGATGGATCTGCGGCACGTTGCGCAACATCGCACGGGCCGTCGCCAAAGCGTCCGGGACCGACGCGAGCCGGGCGGCGAGGCTCGCGAGCCGCACCTCGGCCGGTGCCGTTGGACGCTCGATCAGGGCGTCCAGCAGAGCGCCGGGATTGTGTGACAGCGGGTTCCACTCGTGCTCGCGCACCTCGGTGAGCTCGAAGAGCTCCTGATCGACGCGGGCTTGCAGGATCGCGTGGTCGATCTGCTCGCCGATCACGAGTTCGTCGATGTCGGCGGCGGCGAGCGTGTCCGACGCCTGCCGGAGCATGGTCACGCGTTCGGCCACGCCGTCCGCGGAGAAGTCATCGAGACGGTCGTCGAACCGGTGGTCGCCGGCGAACGCCGCGGCGGACGGGTTCGCGGCCAGCAGCGCGTCGACGATGGTGTCGGCGAGCGGGGCGAACTCAGGTGGCATGCCCGCCAACCTACCGCCCCCGACGGCCGCGGTGCGCCCTCGCTGACTAGTCGACGATCAAGATCGAGACCTCGATGGTACGCGCTTCATCCGGCTCGACGCGGCCGGCGTTACGAGGGCCGCTCGGTGTCGCGAGCGCGGGCGAGACGGGCGAGCGCGACCCGGCGGAGCTCGGCCTCGGCGTCGAGTCCGTTCGCCGTGGCCTCGACGACCAGGTCCCAGAGCCGTTCGCCCACGCTCCGTTGGGCCTCGGCTGCTCTGACGTCGCCCGCTTCCAGATCGATACCGGCCCGACGGGCGCGTGATTCGATCTTGGCGGCCAGCGAGAGAGCCGGCTGGCCGAGCGCGATGCTGTCCATCACGCCGGTGCCGCTGCGTTCGGCCCGCTTGATCTGCTCCCACTGCTCGGTGATCGCCTCGACCGTCGTGACGTCGGCCTCGCCGAACACGTGCGGGTTGCGACGCACCATCTTGTCGACCAGACCGGCCGCGACATCGTCAACCGACCAGGCTTCGCCGTCTGGAAGATTCTCGGCCAGGCGGGCGTGCAGCACGACCTGAAGCAACACGTCGCCAAGCTCGTCGCGCAGCGCGTCAAGGTCGTTCGCCTCGATCGCGTCGACCGTTTCGTACGCCTCCTCGATCATGTATTTCGCGAGGCTCCGATGCGTCTGCTGGCGCTTCCAGGGATCGCCGCCGGGCGAC
>DATCXD010000293.1:0-2182 GCA_036566005.1 Micromonosporaceae bacterium
CACCCCCGACGACGGCGGGCCACTCGCGACCACCGATGACGCCGGCACTCGGGAGGTGACCGAGGGCGGAGCCGTCGCGGTGCTGCACGACGCGACGGCGGCAGCGCAGACCGCCGCCGCATCGGCCGCCGGTGACGACGCGAACCCGAATCCGCCGAGCACCACCCTCGTCGCGGCGATCGTGACGACCGCCGCCATCACGGTTGGTTGGGTTGGCGACAGCCGGGCCTACTGGGTGCCCGACGCGGGCACAACCGGTGGTCCGTCCTGCCTGACGGTCGACGACACGCTCGCCGGCCAACTCGGCGCGGCCGGGGTCGCGATGGCGGCCGATGCCCCGAGCGCCGGTGCGTTGATCCGCTGGCTCGGCGCCGATGCCACCGACACCGAGCCGCATACCTCGACGCTCATCCCGCCCGGGCCGGGGCGCGTCATCGTGTGCAGCGACGGACTCTATCGGTACGTTCCGCAGCCGGATCAGCTCGCCGATGCCACCCCGACCGGCACCCCGATCAATGTCGCGTCCGCACTCGTCCGGCTCGCCCTGCAGGCCGGCGGTCAGGACAACGTGACCGTTGTCGTACTGCCCTACCCTCCGGAGGTGGAGGTTCGTACGCACGCCGACGAATCCGCCCAGCAGCCGTCGCCCGCGTCACCGCCGAAAGCGCGCGCCACCCCCCGAAAGCCCGCGTAACCCCCGAAGGAGCGATTGCGTGAACCCCGATCAGCCGACGTTCCATCTCGAGGTGTTCCAGAACCAGTACCTGCCGGCCGGTGGTCAGGTCGTCGACGCGGTGATCACGGTGACATCGTCCGGCGGTGCGGTCGCGGCGGCGCCGACGGCGGCCCAGGTCATCATGATCGATTGCTCCGGCTCGATGGACAATCCGGGCACCAAGATGGCCGCGGCCAAGGCCGCCACCGCCACGGCGATCGACACGCTGCGCGACGGAGTCGAGTTCGCGGTCATCGCCGGGCGCGCCGACGCGACAATGGTCTACCCCTACGCGAACGAGCTGCGAGCGGCATCCCCGCAAACCCGGGCCGAAGCCAAGCGCGCCGTGTCCGAGTTGGTCGCGCACGGCGGCACGGCGATCGGAACGTGGCTCACGCTCGCCAACCAGCTGTTCGCCCGCAGTGGCGCCGACATCCGCCACGCGATCATGCTCACCGACGGCCGCGACCAGCATGAGTCGCGGGATGTGCTGCAGCAGCGATTGCGCGCCTGCGAGGGCCGATTCGTCTGCGACAGTCGAGGCATCGGCAATGACTGGGTCGCCGACGAGCTGCGGCTGGTGGCGTCGACACTGCTCGGCACCGCTGATGGGCTCGAGGATCCACGCGACCTGCCGGCGGCCTTCCAGGCGATGACGAGCGCCGCCATGGGCAAGTCGCTGGCCGACGTCTCACTGCGGCTCTGGACGCCGCTCGGATCGACGATACGGTTCGTCAAGCAGGCGTTTCCGCAAGTCGAGGACTTGACCGGCCGCCGAAATGCCGTGAGCGAACGCATCGGGGACTACCCGACCGGGGCCTGGGGGTCCGAGAGCCGCGACTACCACGTATCCGTCGCCGTACCGGCTGGTGCCCTGGGCGAGGAGTTGCTCGCGGCCCGCGTCAGCCTCGCCACCGGCAGCGGCACCCAGGCGACCGTCCTCGCGCAGGCGCTCGTGCTCGCGACCTGGACCGAAGACAGCGCCCTGTCCACTCAGATCAATCAACGCGTCGCTCACTACACCGGCCAGGCCGAGCTGGCCGAGGCGATCCAGGAAGGTCTGGCCGCGCGCGACGCCGGCGACATCGAGACCGCGACGTCGAAGCTCGGCCGCGCCGTGCAGCTGGCGGCCGAATCCGGTCACGACGACACCGCGAAGCTGCTGGCCAAGGTTGTCGACGTCGTCGACGAGCGCACCGGCACCGTACGCTTGAAGCAGCGCGTAGCCGGCGTCGACGCCGAGCTGGCCAGCGTCCGTTCGGTGCAGACGATCCGAGTGAAGAAGGCCGCCTCCTGATGCCCACCTGCGCCCGTGGCCACCAGTCACAGTCCGTCGACTACTGCGACGAGTGCGGTACACCGATACGTGGCGCGCCGCTTGGATCGGGTTCGGTATCAGCCGCGTCCGGTGCGGTATCAGCCGCGTCGGGCGCGGTCGCCGCCGCGCCATCGCTCGCCGCCGCTTCC
>DATCXD010000300.1:0-6944 GCA_036566005.1 Micromonosporaceae bacterium
CGCGTGGGCGCGACGCCGCCTCGACACGTACGCGTGACCAGGCGCGTGACCAGGCGGCCCGCCCGCGCGGGCGCGACGCCGCCGAACGTCTCACGGCCGCCCCGTGGCGAGCCGCTCGAGATGGCCGTATGCTCCCTGTTCGTTGTGTCGTCCGGGGCCCACGTCCCGTCTCGCGACTTCGTCGTTGTCCGTGACGTTGTCCGCGACCTCACGTGCGGTCTCGCGACGTCATTGTGTTGTCCGCGACCTCACCTGGTGTGCGGCCCGAGACCGTGACAGGACCTCATCTCATGCCGCATAGACACCAGATCGTCGCCACCTCCGTTGCCGGCCTCGGAATTGCGGTGGCCGCCGCGCTCGGCGGATGCGGCGGCGGTGCCAAATTCGTGGCGCACGGCTCGACCGGCCCATCCGCGGCGGCATCCCCCGGATCGACCGCGGCGAGCCCCGGTGGGACGGCGTCGGCCGGCGCCGGTTCGACTCCCGGCGCTCAGGCGACAGGCACGGGGAAGCCGGGCTCGACGAACAAGCCGTCGAGCGGATCCGGGTCATCCGGTTCGTCGGCCAAAGGCACGACGAAATGTACGGTCTCTCGCCTGGAACTCTTCCACGCACTCACCGACGACGGAGCGATGTACCAGGCCCTCGGCGCGCCGCCCGGCATCGGCACGCCGGTCTGCGTGCCGGGCTACGCCATGGCCCGCACGACGGCCTCGACGAAGAACGCCGACCGCGCGGAGATCCTGTTCAAGTACACGGCGTCGACGAAAACGTGGAAACCGGTAGCCGGCGGCACGGCGGTCGACTGCAGCGGGTTCGTCACCGCGGCCGAGGCCAAGACGCTGCCCGGCTGCGTCACGGGCTGAAGCCCGACCGTCATCGGCTGCGTCACGGGCTGAAGCCCCACCGTCGTCGAAGGCGTCGCGACCGCGGACGGCGGCCGGACCCTCTACCTCGTCAACGACAGCGCCTTCGGCCTGGACCACCTGCCCGGGCAGGACGAGGCGGCCGTTGAGATGTCAGGGCTGCTCGGCACGGCGACGGGTCACGATCACGTACTGACCCACTCAGGACGGCCCGCCTCCCGCCGACCGGGATCGGGCCGGGTCGACCTGAATGCTGCCGGCCCGGTCGCGCTGGGATCGCTGATCCGACGCAGGCAATGTCCAAACAGGATTCCGCACAGTCAGCCAGGCAGGGTTCCGTGCCGCACCGATCACGGGCCGGATCGTTGACGACGTCCATCATCGATCCGGCCCGGCCGTGCCGTCGCGGCCGACCCCACGTCCCCACGCGTGGGTCACGCCGCGACGGACATCTCCTCGTCCAGTACGTCGTCGACGTCGTCCGCACGATCGTCGTCGCTCGTGTCGTCGTCGCTCATGTCGTCGTCGGTGGTGTCGTCGTCGTTCATGTCGTCGCTCCGGGATCGCCGCGATCCGGCGGCGAAGATCGGATCGACCGGCGGCGGCACGGGTGACGTGTCGAAGCGGTCGTGATCGAAATCGGCGAACAATTCGTTGTCCGGCGGCAGGTCGGCCGGGCGACCGGGCGACTCGACCGCCTCGGCGGCCTCACCGCCGACCGAGCCTTCCGTCGCCGGATCGTTGATCGCATCGGTCGCACCGACGGCACGGCGGCGGGCGAACTTCGCCACGCCGCGCGACATGTCGTGGCCGACGGCGACGGCGTCGAGTTCATAGGACGTGTGCCGGCGCTCCTCGGTGTCGGTCCAGTCCCGGCTGAACATCCGACCGTGGATCACGAGCGGATCGCCGAGCTGGACGGATTCGAAGACGTTTTCGCCGAGCTTGCGCCAGCACGCGACCTTGATCCGCAGACTGTCGCCGTCGACCCAACGACTGGTCGCCCGGTCGTACCGGCGCGATGTCGACGCGAAGCGGAACGTGACGACGTACGTCCCGGTCTGCGACGTACGTCGCCACTCGGGGGCCGTCATCACGTTGCCGATCAAGGTCACCGCGGTGTCGAACATGACATCTCCCTTACGTGAGAATCGACGGCGCGGAACGCTGCGCGCCGGTGTATGCCGGTCGAGACTCGTCGTACGGGCGCGGTGAGGCGAGCGGCAGCCGGCGAAACTGTGCACAGGAAGGGTGCCTGTGCACAGCGACGCTCGATGCGCGCCACCCAGCCACGAGCGGGGTAACCTACCGCCGTGGATGAAGACGTGCTCGGCGCGCCGTACGAGCGGATGACGATCGACCTCGGCGAAGACGACGAGGGCGCGGTCGTGGCGACGCTGGTCCGCCGGCGCTGCGAGGCACCGACGACGCGCGCCGTGCTCTATATCCACGGCTACACCGACTATTTCTTCCAGACCCATCTGGCCGATTTCTTCGTGGACGCGGGCATCGACTTTTACGCGATCGATCTGCGTAAGCACGGACGTAGCCTGGCCGCGCATCAGACGGCCAACTTCACCCGCGACGTCGCGTCCTACTTCACCGAGCTGGACGAAGCACTGCGCATCATCCGCGAGGTCGACGGGCACACCCGGATGTTGGTGAGCGGCCACTCCACCGGAGCCCTCACGGCATCGCTGTGGGCGCACCGCCGCCGCACGGACGGCGTCATCGACGGGCTGTTCCTCAACAGCCCGTTCTTCGAGTTCAACGCGTCCGCGGCGGTCCGCGCGGCGATCGGCCCGACATTCTCGGCGCTCGCCCGCACGCGGCCCTACGCGCTGCTTCCGGCCGGCCTCAACCAGGTGTACGGCCGAAGCCTGCACGCCGACCACGAGGGCGAGTGGACCTACGATCTGGCGTGGAAACCGCTTGGCGGCTTCGCCGTTCGGGCTGGTTGGCTCGCGGCCATCCGCTCGGCACAGGCGCGACTCCACCGGGGTCTGGACATCCAGGTCCCCGTGCTGATCGGGACGTCGAATGCCGCGTACCGGTCGGCCACCTGGAGCGAGGAGGCGCACCGCGCCGATGCCGTCCTGGATCCGGCGGACATGTGGCGTTGGGGACCGGGGCTCGGCCGGCACGTAACGCTGGTGCGCTTCGACGGTGCGCGCCACGATCTCGCGCTATCCCGCAAACCGGTGCGGGACACGGTTTTCGCCGAACTCGCCGCGTGGATCGGCGCGTACTTCCCGCGCTAGCGGAACTAGCGCATCGGCTGCCACCGGCCCTGCTGGCGCGTGAGTAGGCCCTGCCGCAACGGATGCCGCGCGCCGGCGTAGAGCATCCGGTCGACTGCTCGGCGTGCCTTGGCCACGCCCGCGACAGAACGCGATCCGGTGATGACGACGACGTCGCGCGCCGGGACGCCGACGACGATCGACCCCGGGACGCGTCCCTCCAGCCCGTCCCAGAACTCATCGCAGAGCAGCACGCTGGATTCAATGCCCTCGAACGAGAGCATCAACGCCGGTGGTTGTCCATGGATCGCCATCTGGCCGATCGACGCGTCGAGTTGACCGGCGGCGCGATGACGCAACTCGCGGCGTGACATCCGCAGCCGCCCAAAGTCGGGCCATGTCATCAGCCGGTCGCCGTACGGATAGCCGAGCGAGTACCCGACGACAAGATCGTCGAGGAGCACATCGAACACGTAGCGGTCGTCATATGCCGGGTCGCGCACAGAGACCACCACAGGCATGAAAGTGGCGTTCATCACCTGCATGTCGTGCAACCTAATGGCATCGGACCAGGCAGAAAAGGGATAGAGACAAAGTTCCGTACAATCCGAAGCGAGGGTCAACGCACCGTCACGCGGCCGCCACTGTTGGTCAACTTAATACACGGCCGTCGATGTCTCGTCATGACGCCGGTATCGGGCTTGACCTTGGAGTCGGGTCCAAGGTTTAGCGTCGGTCGTATGACGCTCGCGGTTCGAGAAGTTCACTCCGGCCGACCGACCCTTCGCGTCGGCGAACTCGCACACGAGGTCGGCGTGGCGCCGGACACCATCCGCTACTACGAACGGGTCGGGCTCCTACCGCCACCGAGCCGTACGTCGTCGGGCTACCGGACGTACGGCGCCGAGGCGATCGACCGGATGCGGTTCATTCAAGGGGCACAGCGGCTCGGACTGACGCTCAGCGACGTACGGGATCTGCTGGCCGTACGTGACGCCGGCACCTGTCCGTGCGAGCCGGCCGAGCAACTGTTCCGGCGGCGTCTGGACGAACTCGACGTGGAGCTCGCGCGGCTGACCGCCTTGCGGGCCGACATGCTCCGCATGGCCGAGCAGCTGCCGTCGGCCGAATGTCCACCGCCGGAGCCGGGCACGTGGTGCCCACCCGGCGACTGAGCCCGGCAGTCGCGCGGCGACTGACCGCGCATTCGCCGTCGGCTGAGCTCAAACAGTTGAGCCCCCAACACCGGTCCCACGGCCTTGGAGAGGAGGTGAACACGATGCCCGATTGCGTGAACGCATGCCTGCCGCCCGGATGCTCCTGCGACTGCTGCGACGGATGCTGCGACGGCGAGACCTGCACCTGCGGCTGCTGAGGCACGGTCAGACGCGTCATCCAGGCATCGAGTCCCGACTCCGGGCGGCGAAACCTGGATAGGCGCCGATCTGTGGACGCTGTGCGCGCCAGCGTCCACGCCACCGATGCCAATCTTGGCAAGGCGGCACCCACGTGTCTGGATGCCCGAGGACTACGGCGCCACGCCGTTTGGCTCGAGTTCCGGTTCGACCGCGCCGGCATTCCTGGCGCGCCGCTGGCTCGAGGTACGCATCGAGTTTCGGACCGGGATGTAGTCGCCGGCCGTGGCGAATCCGACGCGCGGCATGTTGCCGTACAACACTTCGTAGTTGCCGTCGCGGACCTCGAACGTCTCGTGCCAGATCCCCACATCTCCGCTGTCGCCGACAGCCTCGTTGAACCGTTGCCACGCCTTGCGATGCGGCAGGCTCTGATCGCGCGCGAACGCCTCCAACTGTTCGACGCTGCGCCAGTATTGGACAATCATCGGGCCGCTCGACCCGACCCACGCCGTGAAGCTCATCAGGCCACGGCCGCGCTCCTTGGACAGCAACCGAAGCATCGGCCCCATCGCGGTCGCCACCGGGATCCACTTGTGCAGCTTCCATGGCTTGTTCACCCGCATGCCGATCAGGAACACCACGAAATCGCCGTCCACCTGCGCCGTCATGCGCCCCGCCGTCACCTGGGCCATCTCGGCCTCCCCCACGTCGCGATCACGGTTGTCCGAGTATGCAGATAGCATCGCTATCCATAAGCAGATAGGTACACTATCCATCGTGCCGGCAATCGACGCAAGCGATTCCACGAATCGGGCGCTGCGACAACGGCGGGGACGATCGCGGGATGACGCCGGGACGATCGCAGGACAACGGCGGGACGATCGCGGGACGACGGCGGGGCGAACCCGGGACGACGGAGGGCAAGGATGCGCATCGGTGAGCTCAGCAGGCGCAGCGGGGTCGCCGTACCCACGATCAAGTACTACCTGCGCGAGGGCCTGCTCGAACCGGGTGAGACACGGGCCGCGAACCAGGCCGATTACAGCGACGCCCACCTCCAGCGCCTTCGACTCATCCGGGCGCTGCTCGATGTCGGCGGCGTGTCGATCTCGTCCGCCCGTGACGTGATCGCCGCTCTCGGCCGGACCGATCTACAGCCCCATGATCTGCTCGGTGTCGCCCACCACGCCGTCACGCCGACCCGGCACCCCGATCGCGACACGGACGCGTGGCGGGATGCCCGCACGGCCGCCGATCAATTCGTGGCTGAGCGCGGTTGGTTCGTCCAGCCGAACGCGCCGGCCCGCGATCAGCTGGCCGACGTGATTGCCGCGCTGCGCACGGTCAACGCTCCAGAGGTCCTGGACAATCTGGATGCTTACGCCACGAGCGCGCTGTCCCTGGCCGAAGTGGAGGTCGACACCGTGGTCGCGCGCGGCGAGGCGGTGCGCATGCTCGAACTTGTTGTGCTCGGCACCGTCCTGGGCGAGGCCCTGTTCGTGGCGTTGCGCTTGCTCGCCCACGAACACGCGAGCATGGTACGGCTGGCCGCGGCGCAAGAGCCTTCCCTGCCCGCGGGGACCCCTAGCCAAAATTGAGCTAGCGACTCGGTGGCGCGCCTCGTGGGGATCGCGCCGTCATTCGGACTCGCGACCGCCGACGGCCAACGTCCGCCCGACCGGCTGGCCCCCCGGCTTCGACATGATCTCGCTTGGTACCGGTGAAAGGATGATCCGGTGACGGACGGTCCGATCGCATTCGTGCTCGGCGGCGGCGGCGTGCTCGGCGCCGTCGAGGTCGGCATGGTCCGCGCCCTGCTCGAGGCCGAGATCCGCCCGGAAATCATCGTTGGGACGTCGATCGGTGCGATGAACGGCGCGCTCGTCGCGGCCGACCCCACGATCTCGGTCATCGGTCGACTCGTCGAGCTGTGGGCGTCCAAGCAGGCCCGTGACGTGTTCGGCGACTCCGCGCCCCGCCAACTCGCCCGGCTCGCGCGGGCCGGCACGCACCTGCACTCGCCCGTACCGTTGCGCGCGATGCTCGACCGCGAGTTGCGCGGGATACATCGTTTCGAGGACCTGCCGGTACGGTTCGAATGCTGCGCCGCCAGTATCGAGCGCGCGGCCGAGCACTGGTTCACCAGCGGTCCCCTCGTCGACGCCGTACTGGCCTCGGCCGCCGTGCCGGGACTGCTTCCGCCGATCGCGATCGACGGCCAGCACTACATCGACGGCGGCATCGTCAACTCGATCCCGGTCGGCCGAGCCGTCGAGTTGGGCGCCGCCACGGTGTACGTCCTGCAGGTCGGCCGCATCGACCGGCCGCTCATCGCGCCGCGCAACGTCGTCGACGTCGCCCGGGTCGCGTTCGAGATTTCGCGGCGTCACCGGTTCGCCCGCGAGATCGCCGCGGTGCCGTCCGACGTCACGGTGCACGTGCTGCCACCCGGGGCCGGCTCGAGGCGGGACGACTCGCCA
>DATCXD010000322.1:0-2820 GCA_036566005.1 Micromonosporaceae bacterium
CGGGACATCACTCCTCGCCACCTCGCGGCAGCCGCAGCGCGTACCCGACGCCCCGTACGGTGTGGATCAACGCCGGAGCGTTCTTGTCGATCTTGCGACGCAGGTAGTAGACATATGACTCGACGATCCGACCGTCGCCACCGAAGTCGTAGCTCCACACGCGGTCGAGAATCTGTGCCTTGCTGACCACGCGACCGGCATTGGTCATCAGGTAACGGAGCAGATTGAACTCGGTCGGCGACAGGTCGATGAGCTTGCCGCCCCGGCGCACCTCGTGGGCGTCCTCGTCCATCTGCAGGTCGGCGTACGTGAGCACGGCGGCGTCGGGTACGTCCCGCTCGAACTGGCTGCGCCGCAGGATGGCCCGGATCCGCAGCACCACCTCTTCGAGGCTGAACGGCTTGGTCACATAGTCGTCAGCGCCGACGGTGAGGCCGGAGATCCGGTCCTCCACGGCGTCGCGCGCGGTCAGGAACAGCACCGGGACCGGCCGGCTCGCACGCAGGCGGCGCGCCACCTGGAAACCGTCGAGGTCGGGCAGCATCACGTCGAGGACCACGAGGTCGGGCTCGAACTCCTCGGCCGCGATCAGCGCATCGGTGCCGTTCACGGACGTACGCACGTCGAAGTCGGTCAACCGCAGCGTTGCCGACAGCAATGCGCAGATATTGGGCTCGTCATCGACGACGAGGACCCGCGTGAGCCGGGCCGCCTGCTCGTTCGGTCGCACACCGCACCCTTTCATCCTGCCGTCGCCATCGCCGGTTCCATCCGCGCCACGAGCGGCAGGCGGTACGTCGAACGACGCCGAGACCATGGCCGGAACCCTCGAAAGTCATGCGGACATGTGACACAAGCAGCAAAGGTGTATCACCGATGCCTGAACCGCATCTGGGGACAAGCTCGGAGTTGCCTGGGTACGATCGCGCGTGACCAACGGGTTCGGTCGGGCCAGGACCAGGTGGAATTGCGGTCATGCCACGCCGATTGCCACCGTGGCGTCCCACGGCGCGGTCGCGTCGGTTAGCGTGACCTTCGTGGCGCCCCGCGACGACGTATGCCCCCGAGCGAGACGGGGCCGCCGTATGCGCGACGCTGCCGCGGTCGCATGGATCGGCCTCGTCGCAACGATTGCCCTCGCCGGCTGCCTGCATTTCACGAAGGCGCCGACCGCACACATCGTCGGCGGCTCGGCCGGGCCCGGCTCGGACAGCCAGCCCACTTCGGCCGAGAGCATCGGGTTCGACGTCAAGAGCGTCGTCAGCGCCGCGCTGCCGGCCCAACTCACCACGTACATCAAGGGCAAGGGCGGAAACGCGGGCGTCTCCGTGGTCGACCGTACGACCGGGGCGACCGTCTCGATCAACGCCAACCGCACGTTCCAGACCGCGAGCATCGTCAAGTTCGACATCCTCGCCACGCGGCTCTACCAGCACCAGCGCTCGAACACGTCGATGTCGTCGAGCGAAAAGCGCCTTGCATTCAAAATGATCACGCAGAGTGACAACAACGCGGCCTCGGCGCTGTTCGCCATGGACGGTCGCGCGAGCGGCCTGACCGCCGCCAACCAGGTGTTCGGCCTCAAGACCACGCATGTCGCTTCCGCATGGGGGCTGACCCACACGACGCCGGCCGACCAGATCCGGTTGCTGACGTCGGTCATGGATCCAAACGGCCCGATCACCGAGTCGAGCCGCAACTACCTGCTGTCCCTCATGTCGCGCGTGGAGCCCGATCAGAGATGGGGCGTACCCGCCGCGGCGACCTCGGCGGCGACCGGCGTCTACAACAAGAACGGCTGGGACACCATGACCGCGTACGGCGGCCAGTGGGGCGACAACAGCATCGGCCGAATCATCGAGCCGGAGCACGACTGGCTTGTCGCCGTAATGTCCAACTACAACCGCACCGACAACGCCGGACACGCACTCGATGGGCGGATCGCGACGCTCGCGGTCGGCGGCCTGCGGTTCCAGGCGCAACTCGCCGCCGCGGGCTAGGGCCGAACGCGACGCCAGCACGGCGCGCTCAGCCCGTCGGCACCACGACGACGTCGCCGGCCACCAGCCCGGATTTGATCTCCGTACCCTGGTCACCGGCCAACCCGATGGTGACCGCACGGGTCACGTCGCCACCGACCGCCCGGACCTTGACCGTCGCGGTATCCCCGGTCAGGTTCGATAGCGCCGCGGTGGGCACGTAGATGACGTCGAGCGCGGACTCCGTGACCACGGCGGCCACCGCGCTCTGGCCGAGCAACAGATCCGACGGCGGCTTGGTGAACTCGAGCTGGACGCCGTAACGGGCGAGTTGACCCGATACCGTTCCGGCCGGGTCGACCTCGGTCACCTCGGCCTGGTATGTGACCCCAGGATGATCGGCGAGCGTCACGGTCGCCGACTGCCCCACCGCCACGGCCGCGACATCGGCTTCCGAGAACTGGGCCTCGACGGCAAGCGAGTCGACTCCGGCCACGACGATGAATCCCGAGCCGCCGGCCGATGCGGTCTGCCCGACCGCACCGGCGACCGACAGGACGCGGCCCGCGCTCGGCGCCGCGATGGTCGTGCCGGCGAGCTTCGCCTCGGCCTGTTCCAGCGTCAGCCTCGCGTTGTTGACGGCCTGCTGCGCCCGCAGGAGGGAGTCCGTACCCGTGCCTTGATGTGAACCACCCGCGGACCCGGAGCCGCCCGACCCGGAGCGACCGCAGCCGTCGCTGTTCGTGGGTGAGGCCGAGGCGCTCGGCCGGCGGGACTGGGTCGGTTGCGGCGACGGACTCGCGGACGGGCGCGGCGACGGGCTCGCCGACGGCGATGCGGT
>DATCXD010000349.1:0-9213 GCA_036566005.1 Micromonosporaceae bacterium
CGCGTGGCGTACGGCGACGGCCGCGACCCGTCGGTCACGCCGCGGGACGAGCAGGCGCGGTGACCGTACCGACGGGATAACCGTGTAGTGCTCGGGAGCCGGGCGCGAGGCGGGAGTCGTCGACAATGCGTCCGTTCGGCCGAGCACCCGAGCCGCCATGACGAGGTCGGGATGGCTCATACGGGCTGTTGCTCCGCTCCGGGTCGGTAGATCGGCGGGCGATCCGCGCCGCGCCAACCGGGACCGGCCGGCCGAACGCCCGGTGGGCGACGGGCCAGCTCCCCCGGTGGCACCGCGGCGAGGTCGGTGATCGATGGGCGCTGTTCGAGACTGTTACGCCACCACAGCCCCATGCCGACGAACATGATTACCAATGGCAGGTCGGTGGCCGGATATACCGTCATGAACCAGAACGCCAGCGGCACCATCATCAGTCCGGCGGTCCCTATCGGAGTGATGTCGCGTCGATATCGCCAGGCGAAGCGGGCGAAGAACAGCACGTACAAGCCCGCTCCGGCGAAGCCTTCGGTGATCAGCAACAGCCACATCTGACCGTCGCCACCGATCGTCAGGTTGCCGCATTGCGGGCATTTCGGCGTCGGACCGATCGCGATCGAGCGCCGGCTTCCGATCACGCCCGCCTGTCCACCGAACCCGATGAGCGGCGATGCCTTCGCCGCGTTTACCGCCGCGATGTTGATGTTGGCGCGGCCGTTGTTGGAGTGCGGATTATTGATCCGGTCGGTGATGACCGTGGACAGCGGCGTCGTCAGGAAGATGATCGCGGCGACCGCGCCGACCCCGACAACGATCGCCACCTGGGGACCACGACCGGTCTGCGCCAGGCGGATCAGCAGCAGGACGAACAGCACGCCCAGACCGATCCACATGCCGCGGTTGAGCGAGTAGACGGTCGGGACGATGGCGATCACCAGGACCGCGATGCCGGTCGCGCGCCAGCCGAGTGTGCGTTTGCCGCGGATGACCGCCAGCACGAACCACGGAACGAGCAGGACCATGCACTCGCCCCACGTGTTCGTATAGGTCAACGGGAACTCCGGCCGCGGCGCGGTCGCGCCGATGATGTCCTGGTTCTGGGCGAGGTTCAACGTGACGAGATTGCTGATGAAGTCGTTCGACCGCAGGCTGCCCGGCAACAGGTGGCCGACCGGCGTCAAGACATCCACGCCGCCGAAGAACATGCCGGCCACGCCGCCGAGCGTGCAGGTGACGAACAGTGCGCCGAGCATTTTGATGACGCGCGAGGTGGGCAGCTCACGCTCGGTCAGATTGCCGACGTAGAGCAGGATGATGCCGGCGGCGATGTAGTCGGCGAGCCGCAGGCCCCAGGCCAGATATCGATTGAGACTCGCGACCGGCGGGACGGCGCCAGGCGGAGTTGCGTTGATCATGATGACGCTGAACAGACCGATGATGATCAACAGTACCCAGAGACTCGCGCCCGCCGGGAAACGCAGGCGCCGCCGACGGTAGAGCTCGAGCGCCATCGGAATGGCCAGCAGCGGCACGATGACCAACACCACACCGAGGACGCGCCACAGCGGATAGCCGACCAGCAACGCGAACAACGCCCAATCGCGCGCTGGGCGGTGCTGCTGCGGATCGATGTGGTGAAAAACCGGACCGACCATCGGTACGGCGGCGACTGCGGACTCGGGCGGGCGGGCAACCGCTCGTACGGTCGCCGCGCCGGGGCGTCGATCCGGCCACCGGAGCGACCGGCGCGTGGTGCCGAGTTGTGGCGGGTCCGGCCACTGGGGCGGCGCCTGGCTGGTCAGACCGGTAGGGCTGGCGGGATCCGTCACCGCGACACCATTGGGTGCCCGGTTAGGAACCGCTGGAAAGCCATGTCATCCTCTCGGCCCGCAGCCTTGTTTGCCACCGGCGCATGGCGCAGCCGCGGCGACGAGCACGTTTGACGGACACTACCGACCGCGACCCGTGCCATGGGCGCAGCCACGACGGACATGCGACAGGATCGTGCAGACTCTAGCCGCCTGTCGTTCACGGCGCTACCGCCTGACGCCCACCTCGACCGACGAACGCCGCCACCTGGTCGGCCGCGGCGGCCGGGGACGCCGCCATCCGATTCGCCGCGGCGTTTATGACGGCGGAACATGGCCTGGCTATACTCGCGCGTCGGGCATTCGCCACCGACCACGAGCAACCATTCATCCGCCCCTGGTCGGTCACGTGACGATCGTGCCCGATGGAAACGAGGTGACCGTGTCTGGAGCGCACCGTGCCGAGGTATCGGCCGACGACGCCGCGCCCGTGCGGGTGCTGTTCATCGGTGGCTGGGGCCGCAGCGGCTCGACATTGGTCGAACGGTTGTTGGCCGAGATGCCCGACGTGGTCGGGGCCGGCGAGGTCACCCACTTGTGGCTGCGCGCCCTGGCCAACAACCAGCCCTGCGCTTGCGGCGCCGCCTTCGACGCGTGCCCTTTCTGGATCTCGGTCGGCAAGGCCGCTTTCGACGGATGGGACAACGTGGACGCCGACGAAGTCCTCGCCCTGGCCCGGCGGGTCGACCGGACTCGATATATCCCCCGCCTCGCGCTTCCGACGCGCGTCACGCGCCGCCGCGAGGACTTGCTCCGGTACGGCGAGCTCTACCGCCGCATCTACGCCGGCATCGCCGAGGTCACCGGCGCCCGCGTGATCGTGGACTCAAGCAAGCACGCGTCGCTGGCATTCGCGCTGCGCCACCACGCAAATATCGACCTCAATGTGCTGCACCTCGTCCGCGATGGCCGCGGTGTCGCCTATTCGTGGAGCAAGGCACTGCCGTACGGGCCGCCCAACGGTGCGCAGACGGACGACGACTACCTGCCGCGGTACTCGATCGCCATGTCGAGCGCGTTGTGGACCACGCACAACGCGCTGTTCGACCTGCTCGCCGCCACCGGAGCACGCCGGCTCCGGTTGCGGTACGAGCGTTTCGTCGCCGACCCGGCCGGCCATCTCGCGACAGTACGGGCGTGGCTCGGACTGCCGCCGGAGCGGGCAGACTTCATCCGCCAGGAGGGCAATGTCACGGTCGCCGAACTCGGCCCGATCCACTCGGTCGCCGGCAACCCGATGCGCTTCCAATCCGGCTCGGTCCGGCTTCGTGTCGACTCCGCCTGGCGGACCGCGATGCCGGCCGGACGGCGCCGTCTCGTCACGTTTCTGACCTGGCCGGGGCGCGTCCGCCACGGCTACCTGGATCGCCCCTCAAGGAGCCGGATATGAAGCCGTCGGTGTCGGCGGTCGTTCCCACCCGGGATCGGCCCGAACTATTGCGCCTCGCGATCGACGCGATCCGATCGCAGGAGTACGACGGCGTGGTCGAGGTCATCGTCGTCTACGACCGCAGCGAGCCGGACATGACGCTCGAATCGAACGACGAGCTGCGTCCGGTTCGGG
The DNA here is from genome assembly GCA_036566005.1 of Micromonosporaceae bacterium. Classification (GTDB taxonomy): domain Bacteria; phylum Actinomycetota; class Actinomycetes; order Mycobacteriales; family Micromonosporaceae; genus DASQPR01. The sequence continues at coordinate 3,430 of DATCXD010000349.1, forward strand.
TCATCCGCAATACGCGCACACCGGGCCTCGCCGGTGCCCGCAACTCCGGAACGCTCGCCTCAACGGCCGACTTCGTCGGCAACTGCGATGACGACGACCAGTGGCTGCCGGGCAAGCTCGCGGCCCAGATCGCCGCATTCGAGGGAGCGCCCGAAGCAGAGTTGTGCGGCACCGGCGTCCGGCTCGTCTACGACGGCCACCCGACCGATCGCGTGCTTACCGATGACCGCGTCGTCCTCGCCCAGCTGATCCGGCGCCGCCTCCAAGAACTACATCCGTCATCGTTCCTGTTCCGTCGAGCGGCATTGCTGGAGGGAATCGGCCTGGTCGCGGAAGAGTCGTGGGGCGAGTGCGAGGACTACGACATGCTCCTCCGGGCCGCCCGCCGCGGGCCAATCGTGAACGTACCCGCCGTCTATGTGTCCGCACTGCGCCACCCCGGCTCGTACTTCAGCACTCGGTGGACGTCGAGGATCCAGGGTTCGAAAATGATCCTTGACCGCTACCCGGAATTCGATACCGATCCGCGTGGCAAGGCCCGGATCACCGGGCAGATCGCGTTCGCCCACGCTGCCCTCGGCGAACGTCGCGCCGCACTTCGCTGGGCCGGCCAGACGATCCGGCTGAGCCCGGTCGAGGCCCGTGGCTATCTCGCGATGCTCGTCGCCGGCCGACTCCTGCCGCCGACCGCGCTACACGCCGGCCTCAATCGGTACGGCCGCGGCATTTGACGGGAACCGGCTATCCGCCGAGCATTCCAGCGTCGGTCATCCGTCGCACATGGAGCGCCAGGCGTCCCGGCTAGGTGCGTCCGAGAGCGCGAAGTCGTTGTTCACGTCGCCGCCGACGTCGAAATAGTCGACCCAGAGCGCGTTCGATCGCTTTAGCACGGACGCGATGTCACCGATCCAGTGAGCCCGACCGGTGCCGTCAGAATCGGTGGTCGTCCGCACAGTGCCGAGCTCGGCGATGCCCCACGGCTTGCCGATCTGTTTCGACAAAGCGATGACCGGATCGAGTAGTCCGGCCGGGTCGTCGTATTTCTTGACGCCGCTCACGTTGTAGACGTCCCAACCCATGACATCGATCACGTCATCGCCCGGATAATAGTCGCGCCAGTTGCGGTTCGCCTGGGGATTGAGTGTCCACTGCATGAGGATCAGCGTCGAATACAGCCGCGGGTTGTGTGCCTGGTCTGCGAGCGACTTCAGGTGGCGCCAAGCGGCCCGATAGTCGGCCGCGCTGAAGTCACCGTCCGCGATCTGATCCTCAGGCTCGTGATAGTAGGACCAGTAGACGTCACGATCTCGGGGCGCATTCGCGAACCACGTTTTCATGCGGGAGTCTTCGGCGCCGGAAAGGATGTCGCTCGGGTTGAACTTGAACGACACGATCACCGTACGGTTTACCGCTCCGGCGTTACCCGACCACGCGGCCGGCGCGCCCGGATTGAAGTAGCGCACCGATTTGAGGGGGCCGAGCTTCGCCTGCTCGGCCGCGAAGCCGGTGAGGTAGGGCTGCCCGTTCGGCGGCCAGTAGGCCCCGCAGAGCGCACCCCCGGCCGGTACGGCCGGCGCGTTGCCACCGCCGGTGCGCGGATGCGGACCGGTCGAGGTGCTGGCCGACGGGCTCGCGCTCGGCCCCGGCGACTGCGTGGCCGAGACCGTCGGCAGGGCCGACTGGACCGCCTGGGCGTACGTGTGCGTGGCGGCGGCGTCGACGGTGTCGTACGCGACCGTCAAGTTAGGGCCTTTGCTGCCTTGCGACGGGCCGAAGGCCGCGAACGCCGCCGTGGTGCTCGAACTCGTCACCGCGAACGAGTAGGTGCCCGGTCCGGATATCGCCGGCGTGACATCGAACGAGACCCGCTGACCGATCGTCGTCGGGCCGGGCGCAGTCGTGACCGTGCCGCCCATCTGCGGTCGGTTCGCGTACGACGTCGTGGCGGCCGACCAGGCACTACTCGCGACCGCGTGTACCGCCAAGGTTCCGCTGGAGGCGGCCGCCGTGAGCAGGTTCAGCCGGACCGATGCGACGTGCGAGGCGAACGGCGGCACGACGAACTTGAGGTACGTCGTGGCGTGCTCGCTGTCGAGCGCGGCCGCCTGCACCGTCTGCTCGTTTGCGTAGGTCGTGTTCGGCGCTTCCTGGACGACGTATGTGCCGTCGCTGACCGGCACCTGCACGGTCTGCCGTACGGTCGTCGGCCGGGTGAGGTAGACGGCGCCGGCGGCGGCCAGCAACGCGCACAAAACGACGATCCCCGCCAAAGCCGGCCAGCCGCCGCGTCGGCGGTGCCGCGACGTCGGCCCGGGTGGGGACGTGACCGGCGGCAGGTCCGTTGTCGACAGCGCGGACCCGGGGTCGATAGACGTCGACCGGATCCGCGGGCGAAATTCGCTGGGATGCGGTTCATGCTGCGTCGCCACCGAACGAGCCGGCGGAACCGGCCGCGGACGCGACTGGCCTGGCGAGTTCGTCGGTCCCCCAGAGGTCGATTCGGACTGGCTACCGGTGCCCCGCAGCATCGGCGGTAGTGCCGACGCCTCGCGGCTGACGCTACGCATCGGCGGGACTCATAGCCTCGCCTGACCATCGGCCGGTGTCAAACCACAGCGCCGGGCAGCGACAACCGCCAAGCCGATCGAGCGACGACCGTGACCGACGGTTATGACACGCTTACGGCCGATCCCGATGGCACCATGATGATCCACGTGCGTCCGGGTGCGAGCGCCGGGACGTGCCCATCGGCGGACAGCAGATTCAGGGCCGAGTTGAAGTTCCGTTTCGACCACGTACCGGCAATGCTCTGGTCGTCCGCGACGATGCGGGTCGCGCCTTTGCCGAGCGGGTTGGCGAACGTCACGGTCCGGCGCAGCGCGGAAACCGTCTTGGTCGTGTACGGAACGGTGAGCACGACAACGTTGGTGGCGCCCACCGACGTGCCGAACAACGTCGTGGTCCAGAGCCGGCTGGTGGCCTGGTAGGTCCACGTGACCGCCGCATGGCCGGGCACCCGTACGGCAAGCGTCGCCACGGTGGTGACGCCGGATGTCGCCACCGACTGCCCGCCGGCCGCGTATTGGAACATCGAGGACGACAGCAGCTTGGATTTCGACGTGACCACCCGGCCGGTGTCGACGTAGTAGTCGTTTCCGCTCGCCGTGAAGCCCGCGCGCCCGAGCTTGGCCGAGACCAACGACAGATGGTCGGACGTGACCGTGGTGACGAATCCGGCCGGACTGGCGGTCTCCGTAAACACCGGATTCGTCTGCGAGAAGATCTTGGCGTCGGACGGGCGGACCATCGTCAACGGGCCGACCTTCGCCGACGCCGCCGAAGCGAAGACGCCGGTGAGGCGCAGCGCGCCCGCTTCGGAGAATTCCATCGACACGATGTCCGCGTCGCCGAGTCCAACCGCCGGCCGACTGCCGGCGGCGATCCGGATCGGGACCACGACGGCCGGCCGGGTCGTGACCCCGGGCAAGCCGGTGAGCAGCGCTACGCCCGCGGGCGTCGCCGAGGCGGCCGGGGTTGGTGATGGCTGCGGAGTGTTCAGAGTCGGCGTCGGGCCGAGCAGCGACCCGGGCGGCTCACCGGTCGACGTACACCCGGCAACCGCGCCAACGACGAGCAATGCCGTGACCCACCCGATGCGCCGCAGCGGACGGCGCCGGGTCATGGCTGATCGGAGCGTTTCGTGTCCCGCAGCGAGTACATGTCGAGCGAGGGCGATCCGGCCCATTCCTCGACCGGCGGATCCGCGACATCGACCACCTTGGGGAACACGACGGTCGCGTCGCCGGTGCGGCCCCGCCAACCGCGCGGCTCCGACGGATCCGCTGGCTGGCCGCTCTGACCCGGCACCGACTCCGGCGGTGCGACGCCATCGGCGACGGGAGTCGGCTTGCTGGTCGGCCGGCTCATGATGGTGGTCGTCTCCGTGTCGGCGGTCGCCGGCCGCACGGCTGGGCGAACGACGGTGGGCGGCAATGGGATCGGTGGCGGCGCGCCGGCCTTCCACTTGGCGTCGACGACGACCATGCCGGCAACCGGCGCGAAGACCTGAGAGAACTGGTCGAGCGCGATGTCCACCTGGCCGACGTGCGTCTGACGCGTCTCGACGACGAGGACGACCGCCGCCGCGATCTCGCTGAGTGCCTGTGCGTCCACCGCGCTGCTCGGGGCCGACGCCGCGATCAGCACCCGATCGGTCGTGCCCTGGATGCGTTGCAACAGCTCGGATACCGCGACGACCGGCAATTCGAGGCGCGGATCGATCTGTCCGGAGGTCATGACGGCCACGCCGGGAAAGCCGCGGGCCGGCTGGAGCGCCTCGCCGAACTCGATCTCGCCGGCCAGGACCTCGCCGAGGCCGTACCGCGCGGAGACGCCGAGGATCGATGGGACGGTCGAGGCCGGGTCGGTGCAGACGATGGTGACCCGCTCGCCCGACCGGGTGAACGCCGCGGCCACGTTCACGGCGACGAATCCGGCCGCCGGACCGGGCACCGCACCGCAGATGAGCAGCGTGTCCGTCATGGCCGGTCGGCCGCCGCGGCTGGATCCGGCGGCAAAGCGAAGTACGTTACGAAGCAGGCTGAAGTCGCGACCCTGCGGCGACGCGGCGTCGGCGACCTGAGGCCGGGACCCGCCCGGGCGGATCTCGATCAGCACCGGCACGCCCGGCCGCTCGGGCACGTCGCTAGCTCCATAGATCCGGGTGTCCAGCCGTCCGATGAGCAGTGCACCGGATAGACCGAGCAGCAGACCGAGCGCGAGGCCGCTCACCACGTAGAGCGCGACATTGGGTTTGGTCGGGTGCAGCGGGAAGCTCGCTGGCGACAGGATCGAGCCGGGCTTGATGACAATGCCCTGCAAGGGCTGCAGGCGTTGGCTCGCCTGCTGGATCTGGTTCTGCAGGATCTGAGCTTGCGACACCGCCTGCTGTCGCGACACGGAATTCGGTGCGTCCGATGCGACCTGTCCGCTGACCGTCTTCAACTCCCGCGTCAGTGTGTCTATATTGTCCTGGATGTTGGCGATCTGCAGTTGCAATTGCTTCTCGGCGGCGGCGTTGCGCTGATCGAGATACGCCTGAGCGAACGCCTGCGAGCCGCGCTGGGCCTCCGACCGGGTCGACGCTTCGAAGGTGATGTCCAGAATGGCGGTATTGGCGGGCACGGAGACATTGACCATTTTGATCAGATCCGTGAGGTCCTCGGACGTGCCGAGCAGTGTCTGCGCGCCGCTCGCCACGGCGGCCGTCGGGACAATCTGCGCCTCGGTGTCGAGGTCGACCTTGCTGCCGTCGCCCTCGGGCGCGAGCACGAGCACCGGGGTCATCGAGTCGTATGCCTTCGGCTGCAGGAGTGCATACCCGAATCCGAGCGCGCCGCCGAGCAGGACGGCGAGTACGACGACCCACCATCGCCGCAGCAACCAGCCGAGATGGTCGGAGACCCCGGCTGTCGAACCGGACCCGTTGAATTCCATGAAGACCCCTGTCTCACCAAAACTCCCCTGGGAGTCATCAAAATGACACCAGCGGAGGGCCTGTACTTTACGGCAGCCGGCACCACCCCGGTAGTCGCGACGCGGGCGGTGTCCGGGATTCGAAACGCGATTGTGGCCGGCCGAAACGCTGCCTGTTGGGCATTTGGCGAAGGGCGATTGTCCGGGGCCGCGCGGCCAAAGTTGCGGCCAAATGTTGCGGCCGAATGTTTGCGGCCGAATGTTTGCGGCGAACGTGATGTGGCGGCCACCACGGTAGCGGGTGGCCGC
>DATCXD010000380.1:0-2651 GCA_036566005.1 Micromonosporaceae bacterium
CCGCGTCCGGCGGTTGAGGCGCCGCGCGCCGCGTCCGCCAACTGAGGCGACGGCGCCGCATCGGCCGACGGTGACCGCCGGTCAGACTGCGTGCGTGACGATCCGGGTGGTGCTCGCCGGCGATCACGTCCTCGTTCGGGCCGGGAGCCACCACCGGGTGCTACCACCGCTCGACCAGGTGTTCACGGCCGGGCGGCGGCTCGTACGCCTCCGGCCAGAAATCGGTGATGTGGGCGATGCGGCCGTCGTCGTCGAGATCGAGAAACGTGAGCCCGGTCTCGAGGCGACCGTCGACGGCGAACGATGTCCAAGTCGCCGCGTGGCGGCCCGATCCGGTCAGCCGCTGCACGGTGGCGTGCCAGTCGCCTGGATACTCCTGGTTGAACTGGATGTACGCCGCGCGGCCGCGGATGCGCTCGCGGGTCTGCGGAAGCTCATACGTCACGTCGTCGGCGAGCAACTCGCCCAAGCTGTCCCAGTTGCGCGCCTCGATCGCGGTCCAGTACCCGTCGGCGACGGCGGCGGCCCGCTCGTTCGGTTCCGTCATACCGGCTACTCTGCCCGCCGCCGCCGACAGAACGGCTCAGCCGGCGTACGGGTGCAGCGCCATCCCTGGCACGTCGACGCGCAGCCGGAACAGGGAGCCGGCTTCCGGCTCGGTGCCCGGCGGCAGATTCTCGCGCGACGTGGTGACGTACAGATCGCGCAGATCGGGCCCACCGAGCGCCACCGCGGTCGTCTTCGTGACGGGCAACCTCACGATCGCGTCGAGCCGGCCGTCCGGCGCGTAGCGTCGGACCGCCCCGCCGTCGTACAACGCCACCCACACGTAGCCGTCGGCGTCCACCGTGAGTCCGTCCGGCTTGCCGTCCGCCTCGTCGATGACGGCCAACGTTCGCCGGCCGGTCAGGCCGTGGTCGAAGTCGTAGTCAAAAACGTCGATGTGTTGGGTCGGAGTGTCGTTGTAGTACGCGCAGCCACCATCCGGGCTCCAGGCCAGCCCGTTGGATGTGGTCACATCTCGCTGCACGATGGTGACGCTGCGATCAGTGTCCAGCCGGTAGAGCGCGGCGTCGCCCGGCGTCTTGCTCATGGAACCGCAGTAGAAGCGACCGTGCGGGTCGCACGCGCCGTCGTTCATCCGGGTTGTCCCGGCCGGCCACAGGTCACCGAGCTGATGCTCGGTTCCGTCCGGGTCGATGAGCGCGAAGCCACGTTGTACGCCGACGACCATGCCGCCGCCGGCGCGCGGCCGGATCGCCGCCGCGACATCGCCGACGTGGCGGCGCGACACCTCGCCACTTGCGGCGTCGAGGGCGAGCACGTCGCCGGCGAGCATGTCGACGAAGCGGAGCCCACCCCAGGACGCGTCCCAGACCGGGCCCTCGCCGTGGTAGGCGATCGGCTCGGTGACCTGCTCGGCTTCGGCCATGATGGCTCCTTCGGGATCGACGGCGGGCGGCCGTGGACGACCGACGGTTCGGCGCCGGTTCGACACAGGTGTACCAGGTCCGGCCGATGCGTGGTCGTTGGCCTCGCAGCGAGCGCCCGGCTACGCGCCGAGAAGCTTGCGCACCCGCGGCGCGCCGATCGCGAGCAACAGCGTCGACAACCGTGGCCCGGTGTCCCGCCCGACCAGCAGCCGGTAGAGCAGCGCGAAGAACGTACGCTGCGCGACCTTCAACTCGTTCGTCGGCTTCGTGTCCATCGGCAACCCGAGCTGCCGCTTGGGAACGCCGTACACCAGCGTGGTCAGGCCGCCGAGCGACCAGTGGTCGTCGAGCCCGTCGAGCAGCATCGCGAGCGACCCGCGCTGGGCGTCGTCGAGGGAAGCGAGCAACTCGGTGTCGGGCTCGTCGCGGACGCGGGTGCGCAGCTCGGGCGGCACCTGCGTGGTGATCCACCGCTCCGCCTTGTCGAGACGGGGGCGGGTCTCGTCGAGTGACGTGATCGGGTTGTCCGGGTCCAGGTCGGACAGGATGCGCAGCGTCTGCTCGGCATCGCCGGTTGTCACGTCGACGATCGACGCCAGCGTGCGATACGACAGCGGGCGCGGCGTCGAGGGCAGGAGCCGGGTCGCCGTACCGACGGCGCGCATGTGCGCGGCGACGTCGGCCGGGGTCGCCGTTCCGGCGGTTACCTTCGCGCCGAGCGCGTCCCACTCGTCGTAGGTGCGCTGGATCTCCTGGTCGAATGCGACCTTGAACGCCTGGTTCGGCCGGCGCCGCGCGTAGAGCCACCGCAGCAGCGGTGCCTCCATGATCTCCAGTGCCTCGGCCGGGGTCGGTACGCCGCCGCGCGAGCTGGACATCTTCGCCATGCCAGCGATGCCGACGAACGCGTACATCGGGCCGATGGGCTGCACGCCGCCGAAGACCGGCCCGACGATCTGGCCGCCCACCTGGAAGGACGACCCGGGGGAGGAGTGGTCGACGCCGCTGGGCTCGAAGTCGACGTCCTCGTACGCCCACCGCATCGGCCAGTCGACCTTCCAGACCAGCTTGCCGTTGCGGTGCTCACGCAGCAGGAACGTGCCGCCGTGACCGTACGCGCAGGTGTACGTCAGCTCGGTCGTCGCGTCGTCGTACGCGGTCACGGTTGTTGTATCGCGACCGCACGTGTCGCAGTACGGCTTGTACGGGTAGTAGCCG
>DATCXD010000388.1:0-3568 GCA_036566005.1 Micromonosporaceae bacterium
ACCGACTCGCGTGTCCAGCCCGGCACCGCGATCGCCCGCCTCTACATCCCGGTCATGAAGCTGCACTGGGTCGTCGTGGAGGGCGTCGACGTCGACGACATCCGGTTCGCACCCGGCCATTACCCGGGCACCGCGATGCCCGGCCAGATCGGCAACTTCAGCGTCGCCGCTCATCGCGTCCCCCCGCTGTTCTGGAATCTCCAGCAGGTGCGGCCGGGCGATCAGGTCGTCGTACAGACCCGGAACGACTGGTACGTCTACCGCGTGACCGTCAACGAGATCGTCACGCCTCACTCGATCGAGGTCGTCGCGCCCACACCCGACCGGATCGGAGTCGCGCCGACCACGGCGATGTTGACGCTCACCACGTGCAACCCCAAGTGGAACGACTACCAGCGGATGGTCGTGCACGCCGAACTCGTCACGACGCGGCCGTACGGGGACGGCCCGCCCGTGGCGTTGGGGAGCTGACGTGTATCGCTTTATCTGGAATCGGATACCGTTCGGGCGGCCGGGCAAGATCGTTAGCCTCAGCGTGATACTCGTCGGTGTTGTCGCGCTGCTGTGGTTCGTCGTTTTCCCGGCCGCCGACGCGCTGCTACCGTTCAACGACGTCCAGGTGACCGCCCCGAGCGGGAGCCCGGCCGCCCATGCCACCGTCATGACGGCAACGACCAGGAGCGACACATGCGCGTGCTAGTGATCGACAACTATGACTCGTTCGTCTACAACCTGGTCCAGTACCTCGGTCAACTGGGCGCCGACAGCGTCGTACGCCGCAACGACGAGATCACCGTCGACGACATCCCGGGCATCGGCGCGGACGCGATCCTGCTGTCGCCCGGTCCCGGCACTCCGCAGCGCGCCGGGATCTGTCTCGACGTGATCCGCCGATGCGCCGGCGACCTGCCGATCTTCGGTGTGTGCCTCGGGCACCAGGCGTTCGGCGCCGCGTACGGTGCGACCGTCCACCGCGCGCCCGAGTTGCTGCACGGGAAGGTGTCGGCGGTCCACCACACCGGCCTCGGGGTGCTCGCTGGTCAGCCCGATCCGTTCGTCGCGACCCGATACCACTCACTCGCGGTCGTCGAGTCGACGTTGCCGCCCGAGATCGAGGTCACCGGCCGCACCGAGTCCGGCGTCGTGATGGCCATGCGACACCGTACGTTGCCGATCGAGGGCGTCCAGTTTCACCCGGAGTCGGTGCTGACCCAGGGCGGTCACGTGATGCTCGCGAACTGGCTCGCCGCCCATGGACTCGCCGAGGCCCTCGATCGCGCGCCGGCACTCGCGGCCGAGGTCGAGGCACGGCGACTCGGAGCGTTCGCCGCCTGACCGGGCTTCCTCCGGTTGCCCGTACCAGATCACACCCGAACCAGAGACACCGCAACGCGCGAACGGGGCCTGGCCATGTGCGGACCGCGCGTCAGTCCGACGGGCTCGGGGCGGGCGATGATGGCGGCGGGGTGGACGGCGGCGCGCTCGGCGGCTGGCCAACGTAGATGATGATCTTCGTATTCTTGAAATACGTCTTACCCGGGGTCTGCGCCTGACCGGTGACGATGCCGTCCTTGCTCGGATCGGCGACCGTGTTCGGTACGACCCGCACGTCGGTGAAGCCCAGGTCCTTGAGCTGGCTCTGGGCCGACGCCTTGGTCATGCCGACGAGGTCGATGAGCTTCGCCTGATTGCCCTTGGACACCTGCAGCTGGATCTTGTCGCCGACGCTCGCCGGTGAATGCTCATCCGGCTTGACGCCGACGACGATTCCCTCGGCGGCGGTGCTGTCCACCTGCTGCACGACAGCGACCAGACCGACACTCTTGAGCTGGCTCACGGCCTGGTCCTCGGACAACCCGGTCACCACCGGCACACCGCCCTGGACCGAGCCGGGTCCGGCGCAGAACGACAGGTCGACCGCGCTGTTCTCGGGCACAGCTCGCCCGGAGCCGGGATCGGTGGAGATGACGTTGCCGAGCGTGCACGTGGTGTTGTGCACCTGTGTCTGTCTGCCGAGCGTGAGCTGTTTCTGGCGCAGCAGCGCCGTGGCGTCGGTGATGTTGTGCCCGACCAGGTTGGGCACCGTCGTGTTCTGGGTGCGGTTGGTGAGATAGAGCCCGGTGCCGAGCGCGATGAGGGCGGCCAGACCGAGAACGGTCAGCGTGACCATCACCCACGTCGACGTACGGCGGCGCTGCGGGTTGCCGACCCGGGCCGGCGTCGTCGGGCGGGAGCCGTACGGTCCGACGCGTGGCGGCGTGTTCACGATCGCGGTCGGAACGTCGCGCATGATCGGCGTGGCCATCACCGGCCGCCCGGCCGCCGCACGCAGCAGGTCGGCCCGCATCTCGGCCGCGCTCTGGTATCGGTTGAGTGGATTCTTCGCCAGGGCCTTCAACACGATCGCGTCGACGTCCGGCGTCACGTCCCGGTTCACCGTCGACGGCGGCTTCGCGTCCTCGCGTACGTGCTGGTAGGCGACGCTGACCGGGTTGTCGCCGACGAACGGGGGCCGGCCGGTCAGCAGCTCGTAGACGACGCAGCCGGTGGCGTACACATCGGACCGAGCGTCGACCTGCTCACCGCGGGCCTGCTCCGGCGAGAGATACTGCGCCGTCCCGATCACGGCGCTGGTCTGCGTCATGGTGCTCGCGCCGCTGGCCAACGCGCGCGCGATGCCGAAGTCCATGACCTTGACCTGGCCGGTGCGGGTCAGCATGACGTTGCCCGGCTTGATGTCGCGGTGGATGATCCCGTGGCGGTGGCTGAACTCGAGCGCCCCACAGATGTCGGCGCTGATTTCCAGCGCGCGTCGCGGCTGCAGCGGCCCCTCGGCGGTCAGCACCTCTTTGAGAGTCCGACCGTTGACGAACTCCATCACGATGTAGGGCAGCGCCTCGCCGAACGTGCCCCGTTCCTCACCGGTGTCGTAGACGGCGACGATGGCCGGATGGTTCAACGCGGCCGCGTTCTGCGCCTCACGGCTGAAGCGCATCTGGAACGTGGCGTCGCGGGCCAGGTCGGCGCGCAGCATCTTGATCGCCACTTCGCGGCCGAGCCGGGTGTCGAGGCCGTGGTGCACCTCGGCCATGCCGCCATACCCGAGCACTTCGCCGACCTCGTACCTGGCCCCGAGCACACGGCCCGCGTTCATCTGGTCAGTCCCTCGGTCATCGCATGATCGTCAGAGTTCGTCGACCTAACAGTAGCCGCCTGGTGGGCGCCGGACCGGTCCACACCCGCCGGCGCGCCCGGCGATGCGACGGCGGTCGCGACGGCCGGCATCGAACGATTCGCGTAGTGATGGCGCTTGACCGCCGATGCGATCAACGCCGATACCAACATGACCAGCAGTCCAGCAACGATGGCGAGCACGATCACCGCGGCGCGGTTGCGCTCCGGCTGCGGCGTTGGTCGCGGCTGAGGGGGACGATATTGCGGGTACGGCTGCTGCTGCGTGCCCGTCGGCGGCGTCATGATCTGCGTACGTGACATCGGACGGGTGGCCGGCGCCATCGGTCCGGGCGAGATCGGTTGCGTCGGTGCGGCGTGGTGGATCGACTGGGTC
>DATCXD010000396.1:0-2140 GCA_036566005.1 Micromonosporaceae bacterium
CCGAGCCGCTTGCGGCCGACCGCTCGGCCGCGTCACTCATCGACACGTCGGCCGTGGCGCCGGACGGACCGGCGTGGGCCGCCGGACGCTCGTAACGCGCGCCCATCGCCGGCCAGGCTGACCCGGAGCGCACAGCGGACACGCCCGCCCAGGCGATGCCGAGACCGCCGACTCCGACGATCACGGGCCAGGCGCCAGCGGCGAGGTTGAGCCCGTCGATCCCGCCGGCGACCACGCCGAGTCCCACCAGCACCAGCAGCGCTCCGATGATCGTGCGTACTCGACCACGCGTGGCCAGCAGCGCACCGGCACCGGCGAGACCAACCAGGGCCAGCGCCGGCAGCCAGCCGATGAGTGAGGCGCCGGTGTGGTCGACGAGCTTGTCGGGCAGCGGCGGTGCCTGGCGATGGGTCGTCGTCGTCCAGGTCCGCGTCGCGGCGAACAGTGCCAGCCCGGCGCCGACAACACAGGCGAGCGCCGCTGTGGCGAGTCCCCGCCGCGCCGCGCGCCGGCGCTCGGCGTCATCGTCGACCGGAGCGGCCGGACCCGGCTGGGTTGACACAGGCGGTGTCATCGGGCCGGCCGGAGCGTCTCGGCCGTGGCGATCGCGGCGAGTACGGCCGCCGCCTTGTTCACCGTCTCCTGCTCCTCGGCCGACGGCTCGGAGTCCGCGACCACACCACCGCCGGCCTGTACGTACGCGACGCCGTCGCGCAGCAACGCCGTACGGATCGCGATCGCGGTGTCGAGGTCGCCGCCGAAGCCGAAGTAGCCGACGATCCCGCCGTAGAGGCCGCGCCGGGTCGGCTCCAACTCCTCGATGATCTCCATTGCCCGGACCTTCGGCGCGCCGGTGAGCGTGCCGGCCGGGAACGTGGCGACCAGCGCATCGAACGGCGACCGCTCCGGCTCCAGCTCACCGACGACCGTCGACACGATGTGCATCACATGGCTGTAGCGCTCGATCGTGGCGAACTCCGGCACCTCGACGGTGCCCGGCTGGCAGACCCGGCCGAGATCGTTGCGGCCGAGATCGACGAGCATCACGTGCTCGGCCCGCTCCTTCGGGTCGGCCAGTAGCTCGGCGGCGAGGTTCGCGTCCGCTTCCGGTGTCGCGCCGCGCCAGCGCGTGCCCGCGATCGGATGCAGGAGCGCGCGCCGGCCGGTGACCTTGAGGTGCGCCTCCGGCGACGAGCCAACGACGTCGAACTCGTCGAACCGCAGCAGATACATGTACGGGCTCGGGTTCGTCATCCGCAGCACCCGGTAGATGTCGAGCGGATCGGCCTCCGTACGGCGCTCGAACCGTTGAGAGATCACGATCTGGAAGCCCTCGCCGTCACGGATCGCTTCCTTCGCCTGATCGACCGCCTTCTGGTGCAGGCCTTCGGGCGTCCGCGACGTGTTCCGGCCGGCCGTGCTCACGGTGACCGTGGACACCATCGGCGGCGTCGGGCGCGCGAGCGCGGTCGTCATCGCATCGAGCCGGCCGATCGCCTGGTGGTAGCCGGCGAGGTGGGTCGCATCGTCCGCGTCGGGCGCCACGATCACGTTCGCGACCAGCAGCGCCGTGCCGGTGAAGTGGTCGAGCACGACGAGGTCGGTGGCGAGCATCATGCCGAGGTCCGGCACGTGCAGATCGTCGGTCGTCAGATCGGGCAGGTGTTCGAAGCGCCGGACGATGTCGTACGCGAGGAATCCCACGAGTCCGCCGGTGAGTGGCGGCAGGTCCTCGCCGGTCTCCGGCTGCTCCGCCGACGCGAGCGCGGCGACCGTCGCTCGCAGGACCTCGACCGCATCGCCGTGCGTCGGTAACCCGGGCGGCGGTGCGCCGAGCCACACCGCGGCCCCGTTGGCGCTCATCAACGTCGCGACGCTGCGTACGCCGACGAACGAGTAGCGGGACCAGGCCATGCCACCGGCGGTCGCGCCGTGCTCGGCCGATTCGAGCAGGAAGCTGCCCGGACCGCCGGCGAGCTTGCGGTAGACGCCGATCGGGGTTTCCCCGTCGGCCAGCAACCGGCGGGTCACCGGGACGACGCGGTGTGTCGCGGCCAGACGCCGGAACGTCGACTCGCTCGGTGTGATAACCCCGTCGGTCATCGCGCCTCCTCAATCGAGCCGGCCACGTCCCTGGGTC
>DATCXD010000400.1:0-3052 GCA_036566005.1 Micromonosporaceae bacterium
CCGCGACGACTTCGCCCAGCGCAACGCGGCCGAGCTGCGCGCGATGCTCGACGTCTGACGTTGACAGCTACCGGTCGAGGACCAGGCCGACCTTCTGGAACTCCTTGAGGTCGCGGTAGCCGCACTTGGCCATGGCCCGACGCAGGCCGCCGAACAGGTTCAGGCTGCCCTCGGGATCGTCCGACGGGCCGAACAGCAGGCGTTCCATCGACCCCAGCGGCTCGCCGCCGTCGGCGACCGCGAACGCGCCGCGCGGCAGATTCGGGTGGCTAGCGGCGCTGTGCCACCAGGCGCCGCCGGCCGGCGCCTCGGAGCAGACCGACAGTGGTTCGCCCAGCATCACCGCGTCCGCGCCACAACCGAGTGCCTTCGCGATGTCGCCCGAGGTCCGCAGGTCGCCGTCGGCGACGAGGTGCACGTAGCGGCCGCCGGTCTCGTCCAGGTAGTCGCGCCGGGCCGCGGCCGCGTCGGCGATGGCGCTGGCCATCGGCACCCGGATGCCCAACACCCGGTCGGTCGTCGACCATTCGTCGGCGCCGACACCGACGATGACGCCGGCCGCGCCGGTGCGCATGAGGTGCAGCGCGGTCTGGTAGTTCGTGCACCCGCCGACCACGCACGGCAGGTCGAGGTCGGCGATGAACTCCTTGAGGTTCAGCGGCTCGTCGGTCGTCGACACGTGCTCGGCCGAGACGAGCGTGCCCTGGATGACGAGGATGTCGACCCCGGCATCGAGGATCACCGGCGCGAGCGACAGCGTATGCTGCGGGCTGACCCGTACGGCGACCGTACCGCCGCCCTCCCGCATCACCCGTACGCGTTCGCCGATGAGTTCGGGCCGGATCGGCTCGGCGTACGCCTCCTGGAGCTTGCGGGTGGCGTGCGCGTCCTCGTCCAGCCCGGCCAGCTCTTCGAGCACCTTCGTGGGGTCTTCGTAGCGGGTCCACAGTCCTTCGACGTTCAGCACGCCGAGGCCGCCGAGCCTGCCCAGGGTCACCGCCGTGGTCGGGCTCATCGTCGCGTCGGACGGATGGGCGACACAAGGGATCTTGAACCGGTACGCATCGAGCTGCCAAGCCGTCGAGACGTCGTCGACGTCGCGGGTGCGCCGACTCGGGACGATCGCGATCTCGTCCAGGTGGTAGCCACGCTGGGCACTCTTGCCGAGCCCGATCTCGACGACGTCTCGCATTACGATCCCTGCCGTTTCCTCAGTGGTGGCGTCCGAAGCGTAGCGAAGCCGCGAGGCGCCATGAACCGTCCGAAGCGTAGCGAGCCGCCAACCGTGCGCGCTCCATTGTCGAACAGCGCGCGACCCTGCGCAGCGCTGGGTCTGGACGCGGCGACTGGTGCCGACACGCCGGCGGCCGGAACGAAGGTGGTCGCCGCGGCCACGGCCTCAGTGCGAGTGGTAGTTCGGCGCCTCTACCGTCATCTGGATGTCGTGCGGGTGGCTCTCCTTGAGACCGGCCGACGTGATCCGGACCAGCTGGCCGCGGCGCTGCAACTCCTCGATGTTCGCCGCGCCGGTGTAATACATGGCCTGGCGAAGTCCGCCGACGAGTTGATGCGCGACGGCCGCGAGCGGGCCGCGGAACGGCACCTGGCCCTCGATGCCTTCCGGGATGAGCTTGTCCTCGGCCGTGATATCGGCCTGGAAATAGCGGTCCTTGGAGTAGGACTGGCCGCGCTGTCCGTTCCGCAGACCGGAGAGCGCCCCGAGTGAACCCATCCCGCGGTATGACTTGAACTGCTTGCCATTGATGAAGATCAGATCGCCGGGCGACTCTTCGCAGCCGGCAAGCAGCGAGCCGAGCATGACGATGTCGGCGCCGGCGACGATCGCCTTCGCGATGTCGCCCGAATACTGCATGCCGCCGTCGCCGATCACCGGCACGCCGGCCGGCCTGGCCGCACGGGCAGCTTCCATGATCGCGGAGACCTGCGGCACGCCGACGCCGGCTACGACCCGGGTCGTACAGATCGAGCCGGGACCGACACCGACCTTGATCGCGTCCGCCCCGGCCTCGACGAGCGCCTTGGCCCCCGCGTACGTCGCGATGTTCCCGCCGACGATGTCGACGTTGGTGTCGCGCTTGAGCTGGCCGATCATCTGGATGACGGCGCTGTTGTGCCCGTGGGCGAGGTCGATCATCAAAACGTCGACACCCGCCTCGACCAGCGCCCGGGCCCGCTTGTACGCATCCTCGCCGACGCCGATCGCCGCACCGACCCGCAGCCGGCCGGCCGGGTCCTTAGTCGCGTGCGGGAACTGCTCGCTCTTGGCGAAGTCCTTGACCGTGATCAGACCGCGCAGGCGACCGCTGTCGTCGACCAGCGGGAGCTTCTCGATCTTGTGCTGCCGGAGCAACTGGAGAGCATCCTGCTTGCTGACCCCGACGCGCGCGGTGACCAGTGGCATTGGCGTCATGACGTCGCGGACCAGCGCCGACTTGTCCGCGACGAAGCGCATGTCCCGGTTGGTGACGATGCCGGTCAGCCGCCCGGACGGGTCGACGACCGGGACGCCGGAGATCCGGTAGCGGCCACACAGCGCGTCGACGTCACGGATGGTGTCCTCCGGGGAGCAGACCACCGGGTTGGTGATCATGCCGGCCTCGGACCGCTTCACGAGATCGACCTGCGATGCCTGCTCTTCGATCGACAAGTTTCGGTGCAACACGCCGAGACCGCCGAGGCGGGCCATCGCGACGGCCATCCGGGACTCGGTCACCGTGTCCATGGCGCTCGACAGCAGCGGAATCGACAGCTCGATCGACCGGGTGAGCTGCGACGTCGTGGACGCCTGGCTCGGGTCGAGGTCACACTGCGCCGGGAGAAGCAGCACATCGTCGAACGTCAGCGCGAGCGGCAAGCCGTGGTCGGCCATGGCTGCGGTCACGGGCGCGCGCTCGCGCTCGACGGATTCCGGGCGATCGAGATCTTCGTCCCGATCGTGGTGGTGGGGGTACGAAAGATCCACGGTGAGGTCCCCTCGGCTGCGGTGCAACCATCGTACCGACTCGACCCGGCACAATCGCGAGACCGCACC
>DATCXD010000412.1:0-2266 GCA_036566005.1 Micromonosporaceae bacterium
CGACCCGACGCTGCCGGCCGAAAGTCTCGTCATCACGCGGGGGCGTCGGCCATGACCGAGCCGGACTTCGCGGCGCTGCGCTCCGGTGTGGAGCAGCAGACGCGGCTGCCCGACTTCAGCGATGTCGCCGCGCGCGGTCGCCGGCGGATCCGGCGTCGCCGGCTGGCCACCACGCTGTGGTCGCTCGCCGCGATGATCGTGTGCCTGCCCGGTCTCGCCTATATCGGTCTCGTGCTCGCCGCGAACTCGGGCCGGCCGGGCGTCATGGAGATTGCCGTCGCGAACGGTGGCAATGCCGACCCGACCAACGCCATCGTCACGTTGCCGGCGCCGACCGGGACGGTCACCGCTCGCCTGGTCGCGGCCGGCGGTGTCGATCTGGCCCACTCGTACGGTCTGATCGACGCCTGCCGGGGCAGCGCATGCAGCCTGCAACTGATCTCGCTCGGTAACGACGCGACGACCCAGCGGATCGGCTTGCTCCGCAGCGACCCGTCGGACGCGGTCGGGAGTGCCCGGGTCGTGGCGCTCGACCAGACCGACGTCATGGTCAGCGCCGACGTCGGTAACGGCGTCGGACCGGTCGCACAGACCTTGAACCTCGGTTCGATCTTCGCAACGAAGCGCGCGACGAAATCGGTCGAGCCGATCCAGATGACGGCGCTGGGCAAGATCCAAGAGGCGAGCGGCGGTGACGCCAAGATCCACTCTATTCCGCGTCAGCCGAAGCTCTCCTCGATCAACCTCGCCAGCGACAACCACGGCTGGTGGGTGACCGGCGAAGACCCCGGCACGGGCGAGTTGGCCGTGTCGCTGAGTAATGACCACGGCGCGACGTGGCGCACAACCGCGCTTGGCGTGATGCCGGAGACCGGCGAGCAGCCCGCGCTCGCGACCGCCGACGGGACCAACGTCTACGTGCTCGTCCGCAGCGGCGGCCAGATGTTGCTGATCCGGTCGAGCGACGGCGGCCGGACGTGGGCCGCGCCGATCTCGGAGGCGAGTTGGATCGCGACCGACGAATTCGGCTTAATCACGCCGGCTGACGGATCGGTCGGCGTGTGGCTCAGCGGCGGTGGCGACTCCGTCTCATACCGGCGAAGCACGGACCACGGCGCGACCTTCAGACCGGTGACGGGCGCTGCCGCGCCGCGCGGTCCCGTGGTCACCGTCTCCGGCGGGTACGTGACCCTGGGCGCGCATCCGACCACCTCGGTCGATGGACGCATCTGGCACCGGTTCACGATTCCGGTCGTACCACCGGACTGACCGCCGGAAACCGGTCCAGCTCGTGGCCCGGATCCACGCCGGCTCAGCCCGCCGGCTCAGCCCACGCCAACTCAAGCCGAGGCGGCTCAGTCCACGCTGGCTCAGTCCAAGGTGGCTCAGCCCACGCCGGCTCAGTCCAACGCGGCTCCGGCGGCGACCGGCCGCACCGAGACTCGGCTGACGCGGCGTCCTTCGCATTCGGTGACCACAAGCCGCCACGGGCCGACGATCACCTCATCGCCCGGGTGCGGTAGCCGGCCCAGGCGCGCCATCACGAACCCGCCGACCGTCTCGTACGGTCCGGGTGGCAGCACGAACCCGCAGCGCTCGGCGAAGTCATTGAGGTTCGTACGGCCGTCGATGCCCGTGAACACGCCGGCCGCGGCGACGTCAGCATCGGCCTCGATACCGCCCGTGTGCACTTCGCCGACGAGTTCTTCGACCAGATCCTCCAGCGTGACGATGCCGGCCGTGCCGCCGTATTCGTCGACGACGACCGCCATGTGATGGCCTTCGTGCCGCATGTCCGACAGGGCCGCGAGGACCCGCTTCGAACCCGGGATGTGGTGGACCGGCCGGGCCAGCGCCCCAACGGTCATTCCCACCGTCGCGTCCGCGAGCAGGAGATCCCACACCTGCACCACGCCGATCACGTCATCGTGCGTGCCGTCGATGACCGGGAAGCGCGAATGCCGCGACGTCAGCACCCGGTCCAGGGCGACCGCGATCGGATCGCCGGCGGCCACGAAGATCGCGTCGGTGCGCGGCACCATCACTTCGCGGACGTGGCGGACGCCGGCCGCGAGCACCTCGGCGATGATCCGCCGCTGGCCGACGTCGATCACCACATTCGCGGCGACGAGCTCACGCAGCTCGGACTCGCTGATCCGCGGCCCGGAACCCGTTCCGGCGGCGGGGGTCGTCCCGAACCGGACGGGCGCATCGGACGCACGGACGCCGAGGCGACGCGCGCCGAACCGACTGGCGGCGTCGGCGG
>DATCXD010000422.1:0-3183 GCA_036566005.1 Micromonosporaceae bacterium
CGGCCGGCGGTTCGACGACGATGTGATCGCGATGGCCGAGGCCGCTGGCGCGTGTCGCTACGCCGAGGTGACCTTCGCGAGCCGCGAGGCGATCACGGTGGCCGGGCGCTGCCAGGCCGGTGATGTGCTCGCGCTGGTCGAGGGCGAGGTCAACCTCATCGGTACGGATCTCGGCCAGACCTGCCGTGACCTGCTCGACCGCCTCCTGACCGCCGGCGGGGAGCTGGTGACACTTCTCACCGGCAAGCAGGCGCCGAGCGACCTCGCACCGATGCTCGAAGAACATCTGGCCCACCATTGGCCGTTCGTCGAGGCGCAGGTCTACCACGGCGGCCAGCCGCACCATCCACTGTTGGTAGGCATCGAGTGACCGCGGCAGCCGGCGTCACCGTGGACACGCCGCTCACCAAGGTGATCGGCGGCAAGACGGCCAAGGGCCTCGCCGACCACCTGGATCTGACGACGGTCGGCGACCTGCTCTATCACTTCCCGCGCCGCTACGACGAGCGCGGCGAGCACACCGAGATCCGTACGTTGTCGGTGGGTGAGCAGGTCACGGTGCTGGCCCAGGTGCGGTCGACCAACCTGCGTCCGTTGCGGCAACGCAACAGCACGCTGCTCGAAGTGACCGTCGGCGACGGCTCGGGCGGCGTGCTGACCCTGACGTTCTTCGGTCCGAAGCAGGCTTGGCGCGAGCGCGACCTGCGGCCCGGCCGGTGGGGGATGTTCGCCGGCAAGGTGACCGAATTCCGCGGCAAGCGGCAGCTCAACAGCCCCGACTATGTACTGCTGGGCGACGATCTCACCGGCGAGGCGGCCGGCGAGGTCGAGGAGTTCGCCGGTGCGTTGATCCCGGTCTACGCGGCGGCCGCCGCGCTGCCGACGTGGGTGATCGCCCGATGCGTGCGCGTCGTCCTCGACGTCTTCACGCCGCCGCCGGACCCAATGCCCGCGGCCCTGCTGGGCGGACGCCGGTTGGTCGACCTCGGTACGGCGATCCGCGAGATCCACCGCCCGACGAGTCGTGAGTCGCTCGCCGCCGCCCGCAAGCGGCTCAAGTGGGACGAGGCATTCGCCGTGCAGCTGACCTTGGTGCAGCGCAAGCATCGGGCGGCCGAGACGCCGGCCACACCTCGCCCGATGCGCTCCGACGGCGCGCTGGCCCGCTTCGACGCAACGCTGCCGTACGAGTTGACCGGCGGCCAGCAGGCGGTCGGCGTACAGATCGCGCACGACCTTGCGTCGAAACATCCGATGCACCGGTTGCTCCAGGGCGAGGTCGGCTCCGGCAAGACACTCTGCGCGCTGCGCGCGATGCTCCAGGTCGTCGACGCCGGCGGCCAGGCCGCCCTGCTCGCGCCGACCGAGGTCCTCGCCACACAGCACCTGCGCAGCGTGCGGGAACTGCTCGGACCGCTCGGCCGCGCCGGCGAGTTGGACGGCGACCCGGATGGCACGCAGGTCACGCTCGTTACCGGTTCGCTCGGTGCGGCCGGGCGGCGGGCGGCCATCGCGGCCATTGCCGCAGGCGAGGCCGGCATCGTGCTCGGCACGCACGCGCTGCTCTACGAGGGCGTTGACTTCGCCGACCTCGGGCTCGTCGTGGTTGACGAGCAGCACCGGTTCGGCGTCGAACAACGCGACGCGCTACGGGCGAAGGCCGCCGTTCCGCCGCACGTACTCGTGATGACCGCCACGCCGATCCCTCGTACGGTCGCGATGACCGTGTACGGCGACCTCGACACGTCGACACTGGCCGAGTTGCCGCTCGGTCGGTCGCCGATCGCCTCGCACGTCGTGCCGGCGGCCGAGAAGCCGGCCTACCTCGACCGGGCCTGGCGCCGATTGCGGGAAGAGGTCGAGGCCGGCCACCAGGCGTACGTGGTCTGCCCGAGGATCGGCGACAGCGACACCGCCGGCGACGGACCCGACGACGACGTCGAGCCGGACATCGACGCGGACAGTGCACGCCGACCGCCGCTCGCGGTCACCGAAATCGCGCCGTTGCTGGAAGCCGGTCCGTTGGCCGGGCTGCGCCTCGGCGTGCTGCACGGCCGCCTGCCGTCCGACGAGAAGGACGCCGTGATGCGGGCGTTCGCCGGCGGCGAGATCGACGTGCTCGTGGCGACGACGGTGATCGAGGTCGGCGTCGACGTGCCGAACGCGACCGTGATGATCGTGCTCGACGCCGACCGGTTCGGCGTATCCCAACTCCATCAGCTGCGCGGGCGCGTTGGTCGCGGCACGGCGCCGGGGCTCTGTCTGCTCGTCACCGACGCGAACGAGGACACGCCGGCCCGGGAACGGTTGGACGCGGTCGCGGCGACGCTCGACGGATTCCGGCTGGCCGAGATCGACCTTGAGCAACGTCGGGAGGGAGACGTCCTCGGCCAGAGCCAGTCGGGCCGACGCTCGCACCTACGGCTGCTGTCGCTGCTACGCGACGCGGAGATGATCGGCGAAGCCCGTACGGCCGCGATCGAACTCGTCGAGGACGATCCAGGACTCGAAGGGCACCCGCTGCTGCGTGACTGGGTCGCCGAACTGGTCGACGAGGAGCGCGCCGAATACCTGGAGAAGGGTTAGCCGGCGGACGTTCCTGGGGTCACGTCAGCCGTGCCGCAACCGTCCTGACCGCACCGTCCTGACCGCACCGTCCTGACCGCGACTTCATGATCATCGCAACTTCCAAGAAGTCGCCGGGTCGGGGCGTCCGGGACTGGGCAACTTCCTGGAAGTCGCCGTGTCGGCGAGGCCCTGACCGGACGACTTCCTGGAAGTCGCCGAAGCGGGGCGTCCGGGACTGGGCGACTTCCGGGAAGTTGCGATGATCATGGGTCAGCGTTTCTCGCAGGCGATCCCATCGTGATCGGCGTTGAGCTTCTTGTTCGCGTTGTAGAGGCCGATGCTCAGGTGGAACGTGGTCACCGGCTTGCCCGTCTTCTTGTTCGCGACATGATCGGTCGCGAACAGCTTGCCGACGCCGTGCGGCCAGTCGGCGTGCATGGCCGCGCAGTTCTTGTAGCGCGTCGCGGTGTCCGCGCTGGGCGATGCCACGGCCAGCATCGATCCGGCCATGACCGCGGTGACCACGAAGATCGCCGCGCCCGCCATTAGCGACAAACCTCATTTGAGGGCATAAAGGAGATATAGCAGTGGTGTCGGCGGTGGCGCAGGCGAATG
>DATCXD010000425.1:0-2085 GCA_036566005.1 Micromonosporaceae bacterium
CGACCCCGGGGCGCGCTTGGTGCGCCCGGCGGCGCGTTCGACAGCGACCCGGACCAGGCACTCGACGCGCCGGCCGTGCCATCACTCGCGGTGCTGCGTCCGCGACGCAACCCGACGCAGGACGCAGACGCCGAGGAGAAGCCACGCAAGCGCGCTCCGAGCTGGGACGACGTGCTGTTCGGTTCGGCTCCGGCCGCGCGCGAATCGAGTTGACCGCGGCCGGATTCGATGTCCACCGCGCGAGATCCGCAGCGACCGGCCGTTGGGGCGTCCGCCGAACCGCCGGATGCGTACGGTGGCCACGCAACCGTGTACGACGACCTCTACGCCAGCCGGGGCAAGGACTACGCCGCCGAGAGCCGGACGATCACGAAACTGATCAGGGACGCGAATCCGGGCGCCAACGCATTGCTCGATGTCGGTTGCGGGACCGGATCCCACCTCGTGCACCTGCGCCACGTATTCGATGACGTGACCGGAGTGGAACCATCGGCACCGATGCGTACGGTCGCGCAACAACGGCTGCCCGGCGTCGCGATCGTGGACGCGGACATGCGTACGCTCGACCTCAGGCGCCGATTCGACGCCGTGATCTGCATGTTCGCGACCATCGGCTACGCCGGCGGTGCGACCGGCGACATCGCCGGCCTGTTCGCCACGCTCGACGCGATGGCGGCTCACGTGGGCACCGGCGGCGTGATCCTCGTCGAGCCGTGGATGACCACGGCCCGCTACAACGTCGGACACATCGGCAGTGACTTCACCAACCGCCCCGGCACCGACGGGAACGACCGAACGATCTTCCGGATGTCGCACTCCGGATTCGACCCCGAACACCCGCGCGTCAGCGTTGTGACCATGCATTACCTTGTCGGCACGCCGGACGGGATCGAGCACACGACCGACGTGCATCACATGTCGATGTGGACCAGCGACGACTTCCTCGACGCGTTCGACGCGGCCGGTTGCACGGCGAAGTTCTACCTGCCGGGCTTCGGCCACGGCGTGTACGTCGCCGTGAAGCGCTGACGTGCCGGTGGCAGACTGGCCGCATGGAATACACGAAACTTGGCCGCACCGGGCTGAAGGTGAGCCGGCTCTGCCTGGGCACGATGAACTTCGGCCCGGAGACGACCGAGCCGGACAGTCACGCAATCATGGACCGCGCACTCGAGCATGGGATCAACTTCTTCGACACCGCCGACGTGTACGGGTGGAAGGTCGGCGAAGGCATCACCGAGCAGATCATCGGCCGCTGGCTTGCACAGGGCGGCGGACGGCGCGACAAGGTCGTACTGGCCACGAAGGTCTACGGCAAATCCAGCGACTGGCCGAACGACCAGGGGCTGTCCGCCCGCCACATCATCGCGGCCTGCGACAACTCGCTACGCCGCCTGCAGACCGACTGGATCGACCTTTACCAGATGCACCACGTCGACCGGTCGACACCGTGGGAAGAGATCTGGCAGGCGATGGAGATCCTGGTCGCGCAGGGGAAGGTGCGCTACGTCGGATCCTCGAACTTCGCCGGTTGGCACATCGCCGTCGCGCAGGCCGAGGCCGCGAAACGCAACTTCCTCGGCCTCGTCTCCGAACAATGCATCTACAACCTGATGACGCGCTTCGTCGAACTCGAAGTCGTCCCGTCCGCGATCGAGCACGGGATCGGCATCATCCCGTGGTCGCCGCTGCACGGCGGCCTGCTGTCCGGTGCGATCCGCAAGGAGCGCGAGGGCTCCGGTGCGCGGTCCAAGTCGGGCCGATCCGCCGACGGCCTGAAAGATCACCGCGAGACGATCGAGGCCTACGAAAAGCTCGCGGCCGAGGTCGGCCACGACCCGGCGAACGTCGCGCTCGCCTGGTTGCTGTCCCGGCCGGGCGTGACGGCACCGATCATCGGGCCGCGCACCATGGAGCAGCTCGACGGGCCCCTCGACGCGTTGTCGATCGAGTTCGACGATGCGACGTTGGCTCGGTTGGACGAGTTGTTCCCGGCGGTCGGCAATGGTGGTCCTGGACCTGAAGCTTGGGCCTGGTAACGCTTTTCGGTTTTTCGGCGGGCATCCCCACTCCGGGCGGTCAGGC
>DATCXD010000445.1:0-2554 GCA_036566005.1 Micromonosporaceae bacterium
ATCCGGTGCCGCCCCAGCTGTAATCGCGCATCACGACGGCAGCGCATCACGACGGCAGCGCATCACGACGGCCGCGCATCGCGGCGGCGCGGTGGCGGCGCCGGTCGCGGTCCGTGCCGCGGGAACCTCCAGGGGTACGGGCAATCCATCGCTCCCAGCCTCGCGGACGAGCAGGGTCGCGCCGGAGTCGGCCAGCATGTAGGACGTCTCGTCGGGGCCGGCATCGGGCGGCAGCGGCATCACGGGAACGCCGGCGAGCAGACGCCGACGACGGCGACGATCGTCGAAGCGGTGGCGTCGGCGCGCACCGCTACGGCCGGGCCCGCGATCCGGTGGCGACGAACGCTCAGCCGACGCTGACGTCGGCCACCGGTTTCCGCGGCTGCACCCGGACCGCCGGGCCACCGCGTGCCTCGACCTCCATCGTGCCATCGGTCTCGTCCGGCGGGCGTACGGTGCTGGTGGGCTCGGCCATCACGTACTTGCGGGCGGTTTGGACGAAACCGTCGGCGTAGCGCTCGGGCGCGAAGTCGCCGAGGTAGTAGCGACGGATGAGTCGACGCGTGGCGGCGATCGGGTCCGCGTGCAGCAACTTGTCGAGTGTCGGCCGGATGTTTTCGAGCGACTGGTCGAGGACGTACGCCGCCCGGGCCAGCGGGAACTCGGTTTCGTAGGCATCGTCGGCCAGACCCAGCGGGTTGGTCAGCGCGAACGGCTTGCCGGAGTAGAGCCAGTCGGTCGCGACCGATGACACGTCACCGATCATCGCATCGGCGGCGTTGACGCAGTCGATCACCGACATTTCGCGCGACGCGGCCGGGCCAAACAGGTGGACGCGCCCGGTCTTGGCGGCGTCATCGGCCAGCAGTTGCTCGATCCGGGCCACCATCCGCGACGAGGCGGTGTCCCGGCTTGAGTAGGGATGCGGCCGGAAGATCACCCGCACCCCGCGGTCGAGGAGATCGGCGATGATCCGCTCACCGGATGGCAGCGAGCAGTAGTTGGCATCGGTGTAGAGGCCGATCCAGGTTGTGGCGTAGAGAACGGTCTTGCGATCGTCCGACCAGTCGCCGATCTTCACCGTGGTGACAGCGATCGTCTCGACCTGCGGCCGGCCGACGATGTCGAAACGATCGAGCGGGATGTGCACGCCGTTGGCGGCGTACCGGTCGATCCCGGCCTGTCCGGCGACGAAGATCCGGTCGAACATCGCGGTGACCGGGTTGAAGCTCGACGCCTTGTCCGAGTCGCCGTGCAGCAGTTGGATGTGAGTGAGGTGGTTGAACCGGACGATGTGCGTGTTCTTCGCGCCGTTGTTGACGAAGAAGCAGGCCCGCATCCGGTCGGTGACGCACGCGTCGACGTGGTTGACCGTCGGGCAGTACATGACCGGAGCCTTCGTCTTCGCCGCTATGCGCGCGAACGCCGGCTTTTCCCGCACGATCACGACGAATGGCTCACCGATCCGCTCGAGGTACGGAAGCCACATGGTGAGCTGGTATTCGGTGTTGTCGGGAGCCGAGAAGTAGACGGCGAACTTCGGGTCGTACGCGGTCAGCGCGGCCCGGAACGACTTGGTGTCCGTACGGCCGCGCAGGCGCAGCCGGAGTGCCTGGGCGCCGACGAGGCCCACACCGAGGCAGGCGACGATCGTCGCGGCGAGCACCGGCCAGAGCGGCGCGCGGCCGAACGCCGAGATACCGAGCGCGACGATGAGCAGGATGTTCGCGACGTAGAACACTCGCGGCGGCACGACGAGGCGACGCTCCCGCTGGTAGCCGGGCAGGTGGGTGACGTCCATCACCTGCTGGTTGACGAGATCCTGCAGGGTCGGCTGGGTGACCACGAGGGCCGAAAGCACGATTCCGGTCGCGATCAGCGTCGGCTCCGCAGCGTGACCGATGCTGTCCTCATAGTCGGCGAGCAGACCGACGACGATGAGGAGTTGGGCCGGCATGGTCAGCGCGAAGCTGACCGTGGCCGAGACCCAGATGACGATGGCGAGTGCGATCGCGGCGAGGATATAGCCGGTTTCCCGCCATGACGCGAGGAGCAACGCGATCATGGCAAGCACGGCGACGGCACTCATGGCCGACTGCAGCGCCCGAGATTGCAACTTCGCCCGAAAACTCATATGTGTCGCTTTCTTCCCGAAGGGACGCGCCGCTCAGCTTAACGACCGATGAACGGCCAGAGTACGGGCCCTATCGAACAAGCGGGTAACGAGAACGTCAAGGACCGCAATGCTTTCCGTTGGTCAAACGCATCCAAAGACGAAGAGTGACGCCGATGATGCGCAGCGTCGAACCGAGGTCCGATGGCGCGCGGTCGACTGGCGCCGATTGATGGTGCGGGCGCCTCGAATAGGGTCGATGTCGACGTACGTTGCGCCGGCCGCGGTGAGCCAGCGCGGCATGACCAGACACCGATGGCGGGAGGCACGGCATGGCCGAGCGTTTGGATGGCACCGTGGCGCTGGTAACCGGCGCGTCGAGTGGCATCGGGGAGGCGGCCGCGATCGCGCTGGCGGCGCAGGGTGCATCGGTCGGCCTGG
>DATCXD010000463.1:0-9535 GCA_036566005.1 Micromonosporaceae bacterium
GTCCGGTCGTGGCTTCTTCTACCCGCCGACGGTGCTGTCATCGGTCGCACCCGAGTCCGCGATCCTGCACGAGGAGATATTCGGGCCGGTCGCGCCCATCGTCGAGTTCGACGACGTCGACGACGCCATCCGCATGGCCAACGACACCGAGTACGGCCTGGTCTCGTACCTCTACACGGCGAACCTGGGCACGGCGATGTCGGTGGCCGAGCGGCTCGATGCCGGCATGATCGGCATCAACCGAGGACTCGTGTCCGATCCGGCGGCGCCGTTCGGCGGGATGAAGCAGAGCGGCGTCGGCCGCGAGGGCGGCCACGAAGGAATGCTCGAGTACCTGGAGAGCAAGTACGTCGCCGTCGCCTGGTAGCAGTGCCGTGCTCGTTGGCGGGCCGGGCTATCCGAGAGAAGATCGACCTGACACCGTCTTCAACAAACGGTTGCACGAATAGTTTCCGGAGCGATGCAGTGGCTGAAACGTTCAGGGTGCAGGTCAACGGGGCCACGCACACCGTCGAGTGTGAGGCGGACACGCCGCTGCTCTATCTCCTCCGCAACGACCTCGGACTGCTCGGCACCCGATTCGGCTGCGGGCTGGGTCTGTGCGGGGCCTGCAACGTGCTCGTCGACGGCACGCCGGTGCATTCCTGCGATACTCCGGTCTGGTCGGTCGTCGGCAAGGCGGTCACGACCGTTGAGGGCCTGGGCAGCGCGAACGCACCGCATCGGCTGCAGGACAGCTTCGTCGACGAGCAGGCACTCCAGTGCGGCTTCTGCACGTCCGGCATGCTGGTCACCGCGGCGGCCTTGCTCGAACGGTCTCCGGACGTCGACGAGGCCGGCGTCCGGGCGGCGCTGCGCGGCAACCTGTGCCGCTGCGGGACCCATAACCGGATCGTCGCCGCCGTTCTGGCTGCCCGTCCGGAGTCGGCATGACCGCCTACAGGAGGCCGCGCCCCAGCCTTGTCCGCAATCCCCGTCTCGGTGCCTGGCTCACGATCCGCCCCGATGGCCGCGTGCTCGTCCGCTCCGGCAAGGTCGAACTCGGCCAGGGCGTTCTGACCGCCCTTGCCCAAATCGCTGCCGACGAGTTGGACGTCGATGTCACGCGGGTGGTGATGGTCCCGGCCCGGACCGACCACAGCCCCAATGAGGGGTACACGGCCGGAAGCATGTCGATCCAGCACTCCGGCGACGCGCTGCGCGCGGTGTGCGCGCAAGCCCGCGAGATCTACCTCCGCGCTGCCTCCTTGGCGCTGCACGAGCCCGTCGAGACGCTGTCAGTGGTCGACGGCGATATTGTCGCCGCCAGCGGCCGCCGCACGAGTTACTGGCTGATCGCCGACGAAGCACTGCTGGACGTCGAGGACGCCGACACATCCCCCATCAAGGCCACTGACGAATACCGCACGGTCGGCCGGTCCCTATCGCGGCTGGACGTCCCGGACAAGGTCGTCGGCCACCCGCGATTCATCCACGACCTCCGCTTCGACGGCCAGCTGTACGGCCGCGTCGTACGGCCGCCGGCACGGGTCGCCACCCTGATCTCGGCGGACCTGGCCCCGGTCCGGGCGATGGCCGGGGTCGTCCACGTGGTCCGAGACGGGAACTTCCTCGGGGTGATTGCGGAGCGCGAGGAAGTGGCCGTCCGGGCCGCCGAGGCGCTGCGCAGTGCCAGCCGGTGGGAGTGCGCCGACAGTCTCCCGAGCGAGAGCGGGCTGGTCGAATTCCTCGTCACAGCGCCCACCGAGACGACCGTCATCCACGACACGTTCGCCGCGTCGACGCCGGTCGAGCCGGAACGGAGCCTCGCGCGTCGCTTCTCCCGGGGGTACGTCGCGCACGCCTCGCTCGCGCCCTCGTGCGGCATAGCCCGGTGGGATAGCGGTCGTCTTCGGGTCTGGACCCATTCGCAGGGCATCTACCCGCTGCGCGCTGAGTTGGCCCGTGCGTTCGCACTCACCGAGGACGATGTCGTCGTCGAGCACGTCGATGGCGCCGGCTGCTATGGGCACAATGCCGCGGACGACGCGGCCTACGACGCGGCGTTGCTCGGATGCGCGGTGCCGGGCCGGCATGTGCAGGTGGTCTGGTCGCGACAGGACGAGATGACCTGGGAGCCGTTCGGGCCGGCCATGGTGGTTGACATCGGCGTCGACCTCGACAACGACTCCCAGATCCTCGGGTGGCGTCACGACGTCTGGAGCAACGGGCACACCAGCCGACCGGGGGGTCCTGGATCCCCGCCCTTGCTCGGATCGACGCATCGGGCGCACGCGCAAGAACCGGTGGTCGCGCTGGATCCGCCGATCACCAGCGGTGGCGGTTCGGCCCGCAACGCCGTGCCGTTGTACGACCTGCCCGCCGTCCAGGTCGCGGTCCACCGGCTGCAGACGATGCCGCTGCGCACGTCGGCTCTGCGCGCGCTCGGCGCACATCTCAACGTCTATGCCATCGAGTCGGTCATCGACGAACTAGCCGAAGCGGCCGGCGTCGACCCGATCAAATACCGGATCTCTAAGCTGCACGATGAGCGAGCCTGCGCGGTCCTCGATGCGGTGGCCGAGCGGAGCGGCTGGGGCCGCCCGATCGAGCCCGGGGGCACGCGCGGCCGCGGCGTCGGTTTCGCCCGATACAAGAACGCTGGCGCCTACTGCGCGGTGGTTGCCGAGGTCGAGGCGGAGGCCCAGATCCGAGTCACCCGTCTGACCATCGCGGTCGACGTTGGACTCGTCGTGAATCCGGACGGCGTCGTCAACCAGATCGAGGGCGGCGCGCTCCAGTCCCTGAGCTGGACGACGCTGGAGCAGGTGCACTTCGACCGCCAGCAGGTCACGAGCCAAACGTGGGAGGAGTACCCGATCCTCACCTTCGATCAAGCTCCTCGGGTCGACGTGGTGCTCTTGGACCGTCCGGATCTTCCCCCGGTCGGGTCGGGCGAGGCGGCCGCCGGACCCACCGCAGCCGCGATCGGCAATGCCGTCGCTGACGCGCTTGGCGTGCGAGTGCGGTCACTGCCGTTGACACCCGGCAACATCATTGCCGCGCTTTAGTTACCGCACATGGTCGATCAGGCGGGCTTTCGCGGCATCCACAGCCGCAATTTACCAACGCGTACGTCGACGACGGCCAGACTGCGACGCTGTCCGTCGCGTACGGTGACAGTCAAACAACGTAGCGGGAGCAACAGCTCGTCAGCGCGCGTCGGTGCTACCGCCGGGTTCGGCGAGGCCAGCATCGACCGGGCGGCCGCCGGCATCGGTGTCGCGTGCGGCCGACGCTGAACCGTCCGTCGGATCCTCGACCCTCGACGTTTGCCGGTATCCGTTCAGTCGCGACACGGTGGCATCATCCGGAAACTCATCCCGCACCCGACGCAGATGCTTGTTCATGCTGCGCCCCAGGAAGACCACGGCGATCACCAGCAGCACGATAATCAGCAGGCCAATCGGCCCGGCGACGCCGTCGCCGAGATTGTCGCCGAAGTCATTCGCGGCCAACATCGTGATCATGGTTCCTCCGCAGGTCGGATCAGTTTGAGCGTACGCCTACGCGCGGGCGCGCTCACGAACGCCGGCGAACAGATCATCCTCGGGCACCGGGCTGTCTACGAGCGAACGGGCGAGCTCGAAGTCCTCGGTCGGCCAGACCTGCTGCTGGATCGCCAGCGGCACCTTGAACCACCAGCCATCGGGATCCACCTGGGTCGCGTGGGCGCGCAGCGCATCGTCGCGGACCTTGAAGTAGTCGCCAGCCGGCACTCGGGTGGTGATCCGGTCGCTGTGGTCCTCGCGCTCGTCCCACTTCTCCAGCCATTCGCCGTACGGCGACTCGAT
Source organism: Micromonosporaceae bacterium (assembly GCA_036566005.1). GTDB lineage: Bacteria > Actinomycetota > Actinomycetes > Mycobacteriales > Micromonosporaceae > DASQPR01. Next base: position 3,834 of record DATCXD010000463.1, read on the forward strand.
GCCGGCCGCGAGCATGCCCTCGTGCAGCGCGATCATCCGCGCCTTGTTGAAGCCCATGTTGTAGTAGAGCTTCATCGGCTGCCACGGCACGCCCAGTTCGGCGTAGCGGTCGGGGTCGCCGGCGGCATCGAACGCGGCCACCGAGATCTTGTGGCACATGATGTGGTCCGGGTGCGGGTAACCGCCGTTCTCGTCGTACGTCGTCATGACATGCGGCCGGAACTCGCGGATCTGTGCGACGAGCGCCCCGACAGCCTCGTCGAAGTCGGCCAGGGCGAAGCAACCCTCCGGCAACGACGGCAACGGATCGCCTTCAGGTAGACCGGAGTCGACGTAACCGAGCCAGCTCTGCCGGACGCCGAGGATTTCGCGGGCTCGATCCATCTCGGCCCGGCGGATCTCCGCCATATTCGCCCAGATTTCGGGACGATCCAGGTTCTTGTTCAGCACGCTGCCGCGCTCACCACCCGTACACGTCACGACGAGCACGTCAACGCCATCGGCGACGTAGCGCGCGAGCGTGGCGGCACCCTTGCTTGACTCGTCGTCGGGATGGGCGTGCACCGCCATCAGCCGAAGCTGATCATCCGTGCGCCCGCCGTCTGTGCTCATCGTCACTGTCCGTCCATCCTGAACTCCCGTGCTGGTCGCGGCGCTGTCCCGCCAGCGGCATACCATTCTGTCCGACGGGTACGACAGACAGAATCAGGGACCAGCCGACGTGACTCAGACATCAGCCGTCCCCGGGGGCGCAACGCCGGGGGCCGGTCCGGTGTTCCCGCCCGGTCGCTACGGCCGGCGGCGCGAAGCGACGCGACGTCGATGGGTGCTCCCGGCCGTGCTGGCCGCGGTCGTCGCCGTGACGGCATTGCTCGCGATCAAGCTCTATACGCAGTACGGCAGCCCGCAGTATTCGCCAACAGTGCTTTCCCTCACAAACGTGACGGAGACGTCGACAACCATCAAGTTTCGGGTCCAGAAGCCCTCCGCAGCGGCCGTCTGTACGGTGATCGCCGAGGCTCGCGACCGCAGCGTCGTCGGATCGTCGAGCGTGCCGGTGCCGGTCGGAACCGACGTCACCGTCACCTACACGATGACCACGACCGATCGGCCGTATATCGCCGAGGTCCCGTCCTGCCACGCCTCAAGCTGATTCCACCCCACCACGCTGATTTCGTGCGCCGCGACACGCCGATCGCGGGCGCGCCGCGACTTGCGGGTCGCGGGCGCGCTGAGACTCGATTCGGCCAGGCCGGACGAGTCGGCCACGCGACGTTACTGACACGTAACACATCAACCGAAAAACCCACCGTCAGGCCACGAAACGGACCCGCCATCGCTGGTACGTTGGACGTTCATGCAACGGCAATGCCCCGCCGGCAGGCCGGGCAATGAGCCGTACTGGCCCACGATTGTCAGCAACGCAAGGAGATCGCCGTGTCCACCACCGATCGCGACGCGCAACCCACCTGGCTCTCCCAGGAAGCGCATGACCGCCTCGCCGCGGAGCTGGACGAACTGATCGCGAACCGGACGGCGATAGCCGCCGAGATCAACGCCCGACGGGAAGAGGGCGACCTCCGCGAGAACGGCGGATATCATGCCGCCCGCGAGGAGCAGGGCAAGCAGGAGGGCCGCATCCGCTACCTGCAGGAGTTCCTGCGCACCGCCCAGGTTGGCGAGGCACCGCGGGCCGACACAGTCGCCGCCGGCACGGTCGTCACGATCTACTTCGACGACGACAAGAACGACACCGAGAAGTTCCTGCTCGGTTCGCGCGAGATCGCGGCGACAACCGATCTGACGGTCTACAGCCCGGAGTCGGCGATGGGCCATGCGATCGTCGGCGCCCACACGGGCGACACCGTGTCCTACACGGCGCCCAGCGGTGCCGAGATCAAGGTGACCGTCGTCAACTTCGAACCGTTCGGCGGCTGACACCGCTGGTCGCGACCGCTCATCTGCCCACGAAAAGTCCGGCCGGGACGTTTCCCGGGCCGGGCCGAAACGTTTGCCAGGCCCGGCGGGAATGTTTGCCAGGCCGGGTCGAAACGTTTCCCAAGCCCGGTCGGAACGTTTCCCGGGCCAGCCGGGGTCAGCGCGGTGCGACGGCGACCGGATAGCCGGCGTCACGCAGCGCGGTGACCAAACGATCGGCGTGTTCGGCGCCACGCGTCTCGACCGACATCGCCACCTCGACCTCGCCGAGTTGGAGCCGCGAGTCGTGGCGCTGGTGGGACACGTCGACGACGTTGGCGCCCTGCTCGGCCACGAGCGTCAGCAGGGCGGCGAGGGACCCGGGGCGGTCGCTGCACTGCACGGTGAATCGCTGATAGCGACCGGCGACGTTCAGGCCGTGCTCGATCAGTTTCACCATCAGCAGCGGATCTATGTTGCCACCGGACAGCACAGCGACCACCGGCGTCTGGACCTGTGCGGCCCCGGCCAACAGCGCCGCCACGCCCACACCGCCGGCCGGCTCCACGACGAGCTTGCCCCGCTCGAGCAGCACCAACAGTGCGCGCGAGATGTCCTCGTCGGTGACCGTGACAACGTCGTCGACGAGCGCGCTCACGTGCTCGAAGGTCAGGTCGCCCGGGCACCCGACCGCGATGCCGTCGGCGACCGTCGAGATGGAGTCGATCCGGATCGGCTTTCCGGCCGCCAGCGATAGGGGCATCGCCGCCGCGCCGGCGGCCTGCACCCCGATCACCCGTACGTCCGGACGCAGCGCCTTGCAGGCCACCGCGATTCCGGAGATGAGCCCGCCGCCGCCGACACCGGCGATGATGGTCTTCACGTCCGGACATTGTTCGAGGATCTCCAGACCCACCGTGCCCTGGCCGGCGATCACATCGGGATGGTCGAACGGGTGAATGAAAACCGCGCCGGTCCGCTCGGCATACTCCGCCGCCGCGACCAGCGCGTCATCAACGGTCGCGCCGGCCAACCGCACCTTCGCGCCGTAGCCCTTCGTCGCGGCCACCTTGGGCAGCGGCGCGCCGAGCGGCATGAACACCGTCGCCTCGGTGTGCAGCAGGCCGGCCGCGACGGCGACTCCCTGTGCGTGATTGCCGGCGCTCGCGGCGACGACGCCCCGCGCGCGCTCATCGGGCGTCAGCCGGGAGATGCGCACCAGCGCACCGCGCACCTTGTAGGAGCCCGCGCGCTGTAGGTTTTCGCATTTCAGCCACGCCGGGCCGCCGAGTTTGCCGTAGAGCGGCCGGCACGGCTCGAGTGGCGTCCGGCGAATCGCGTCGCCAAGAACTTTCCGGGCCGCTTCGACGTCGGCGAGGGTGACCAACTTCGTCTGCACCCGCCCATCGTCGCAGGCGGCTGCGGCGCGGTCGGCGTCGCCCATCGGCACCCGACCGGTCATGACGGTTCGCCGCTGCGCAGCGGCCAGCCCGGCGCGTGCCGCAGCCACGGCGACGCCTCTTCGAGTTGCCCGGCCACGGCGAGCAGCCGCAACTCCGAGCCGGGCGGCCCGACGAGTTGTACGGCGACGGGCAGCCCGTCGGTCCGTACGCCCATCGGCACCACCATTGCCGGGAAGCCGGCCACGTTCCACGGCGCGGCGTACGGGGCGAACCGCATGCTGGCCAGCATGTTCGCCGACCACGACCTCGTGTGAAACTCCTCGGCCACCGGCGGCGTCGTCGCGAGCGCCGGGGTCATCAAGACGTCGACGTTGTTGTCGCCGAACCATGCCTCGCAGTCGCGACGCCATGCGGCCCGATGCTCGGCCTGGACGAATCCGTGGCGCGACGCCCACCGCCCGATCTCCATGTGCCGGCGGGTCCGCGGCTGCAACTCCCGGCGATCCAGTCCGCCCGCGACCGCGTCGTCGTAGACGGCCGCGCACCAGGTCGCGATCGTGCGGTAGCCGAGCCGCATCGGATAGGTCGGGCTTCGATCGATCGCGTCGTGGCCGGCACCGATCAACAGTTTCGTGGCCGAGGAGACAGCGGCCTTCGCGGCCGCATCCGGGAACACGCCCACGACCGGACTCCGGGTCGACACCGCGACACGCAGCCGGGCTGGCGGCGACAGTTGTGGCGGCGCCCAGCCGGCCAGCACGGCGAGACCGACGGCGGCGTCGGCGACCGTGGTGGTGAGCAGGCCATGCTCGGCGAGCCCGTACCAGTCGTTCGCGCCCATCGCGGCCGGCACGACCCCACGCCCCGGCTTGACCCCGACGAGTCCGCAGGCGGCCGCCGGAATCCGTACGGACCCGAGACCGTCGTTGCCGTGGGCCATCGGGACCATGCCCGACGCCACGGCCGCCGCGGCTCCGCCGGACGACCCACCCGGCGTACGGTCGGTGCGCCAGGGGTTGCGGGTCACCGCGTCCGAGTCGTCGGTGAACGGCCAGATGCACAGCTCGGGTGCCCGGCTGGTCCCGATGACCACGGCTCCGGCGCCGCGCAGTCTCCGTACCACCTCATGGTCTTCGGCTGCGACGGCGGTCCGCGCATGGGCGGACCCGTTCCAGGTCGGCAGGCCGGCGATCGCCGTATTTTCCTTCACCGCGACCGGTACGCCGGCCAGCGGCAGGTTAACCAGCTCTTCCTGTGCATCGACGGCGTCGGCCTCGGCTAGCGCCTCGCCCCCGCGCAGCAGCCGGAACGCGCGCACGACGGCGCCGCGGGCGGTGATGTGGGCCAGATGATCGGACACGACTTCCGTCGCCGATGCGTCGCCACGTCGCACGGCGCGCGCGATCTGCTTCGCGGTCGCCCCCACCCAGGTCTGTGTCTCGTCCAGGGCCTCGAGGGCCATCGGTGCCTCCGACGGGAAATACCACGCGTGGCCTTCCGGCCACGCGTCGAGCAAGTCGTATGAGTCAGGCCAATGCCTGCTCCAAGTCCGCGAGGAGATCATCCACCGTCTCGATACCGACAGACAAGCGGACCAGGTCGCCGGGCACCTCCAACGGAGAACCGGCCGCACTTGCATGTGTCATCCGACCCGGGTGCTCTATTAACGACTCGACGCCGCCGAGCGATTCGCCGAGTACGAACAGTTTTGCCCGATTGCAGACCTCGATCGCCGCGGCTTCACCGCCGGTCGCGCGGAAGCTCACCATGCCGCCGAACCGGCGCATCTGCTTGGCCGCGATCTCGTGCCCAGGGTGCTCGGCCAGGCCCGGATAGGCCACGCTGGCGACCTTCGGGTGGTGGCAGAGGAACGCGACGACCCGCTCGGCGTTGTCGCAGTGGCGGTCCATCCGGACACCCAAGGTCTTGATGCCGCGCAGGGTCAGCCATGCGTCGAACGGTCCGGACACCGCACCCATCGCATTCTGGTGGTACGCCAACCGCTGGCCCAACTCCTCGTCGACGACGATCAGTGCGCCACCGATCACGTCGGAGTGGCCGCCGATGTATTTCGTCGTCGAGTGCACCACGACATCGGCACCGAGGGTGAGCGGCTGTTGCAGGTAGGGCGATGCGAACGTGTTGTCGACCACGAGCAGCGCGCCGTTGTCGTGGGCGACGTGCGCCAGCACCGCGATATCAGCGATCGAGAGCAGCGGATTCGTCGGTGTCTCGACCCAGACGATGCGAGTGTTCGGCCGGATCGCTTTGCGCACCTCGTCGGGATCGCTCACCGGCGCCGCCGTCCACTGCAGGCCCCAGCGCTCGGCCACCTTCGAGAACAGCCGGAATGTGCCGCCGTACGCATCATTGGGGATGACC
>DATCXD010000496.1:0-3472 GCA_036566005.1 Micromonosporaceae bacterium
GGCCGCCACGACGTTGCGCGAACACCGCGGGGACGGGCACGTCGCTGCCCTGGTGTCTTACGGCTTCGACGGCTGCGAATCGGTCGTCTGGCGGGCCGGCATCCGGTATCGCGAGGCCATGCAGCAGTTCCGCGGCTGGACCGACGCCGAATGGGACGCGGCGACGGACCGGCTGCGTGATCGCGGCTGGCTGCGTCCGGACGGCACCCATACCCCGGACGGCTCCGATGCGTACGCCGCCGTCGAGCAGGCGACCGACCGTGCGGCGGCGCGGGTGTGGAACGCCCTCGGCGCCGAGCGCACCGCGACGTTGCGTGACCTGTTGACACCGCTGGCCGTGTCGAGCTACACCGCCATGCCGATCGCCAACCCGATCGGCGTCCCGCACCCGACCGGTGGATGATCGGAGCATGCATATCGCGAGCCGAAACCAGATCTTCGTCGGCGGTACCTGGTACGAACCGGCGACGACCGACACGATCGATGACGTGAATCCGGCGACCGAGCAGGTCATCGCGACCGTACCGGCGGGCAACGCGGCCGACATCGACGCGGCCGTCCGCGCCGCGCGGACCGCCGCCCCCGGCTGGGCGGCGACCGACCCTAAGCAGCGCGCCGCCGTGCTGGCCGCGGCCCGCGACGAGCTCAGAGCTCGCGCGGACGAAGCCGCCGAACTGATCGCCACCGAGTTGGGCGCGCCGATCCAGCTCGCGCAGCGACTGCACGTCGGACTGCCACTGATGGTCCTGGATTCGTTCGCCACGCTGGCGGCCGAGTTCGAGTTCGCCGAGAAGATCGGCAACTCGATCGTCCGCGGTGAGCCGGTGGGAGTCGTCGGCGCGATCACGCCGTGGAACTACCCGCTGCACCAGGTCGTCGCGAAGGTCGCGGCCGCGCTCGCGGCCGGCTGCCCGGTCGTGCTCAAGCCGGCCGAGGACACACCATTGATCGCGTACCTGCTCGCGCACGTGTTCCAGACGGCCGGGCTGCCGGACGGTGTGCTGAACGTGGTGTCCGGCACGGGACCGGTCGCCGGCCAGGCGCTCGTCGAGCACCCCGGCATCGACATGATCTCGTTCACTGGCTCGACCGCGATCGGCCAACGGATCGGCGCCTTCGCGGGTGGCGCGCTCAAGCGGGTGGCGCTCGAACTCGGCGGCAAGTCGGCCAACGTCATCCTGCCGGGCGCCGATCTGGCGAAGGCGGTGAAGGTCGGCGTCGGCAACGCGTTCCTGAACGGCGGTCAGACCTGCAGTGCCTGGACGCGGATGCTCGTGCACGCATCGGTCTACGAGGAAGCGGTCGCGATGGCCAGCGCGGCGGCGGCGAAATACACGACGGGTGACCCGTTCGACGCCGGCACGCGCATCGGACCGCTCGTCGCCGATCGGCAACGCACGCGTGTGCGCGACTACATCGACATCGGCGTTGCCGAGGGTGCGCGTCTGGTGACCGGTGGCGCGCAGCCACCCGAGGGGCACCACGTCGGCTATTTCGTCCGGCCGACGGTGTTCGCCGATGTCATGCCGGACATGCGCATCGCGCAGGAGGAGATCTTCGGGCCCGTGCTATCGATCATGCGGTACCGCGACCAGGACGAAGCGCTCGAGATCGCGAACTCCACGAAATACGGCCTGGCCGGCGGTGTCTGGGCCGCGGACGAGGACACGGCGTCGGCCTTCGCCGCCCGGATGCGCACCGGCCAGGTCGACATCAACGGCGGCGCGTTCAATCCGAACGCTCCGTTCGGCGGCTTCAAGTCCTCGGGTATCGGCCGCGAACTCGGCCGGCACGGGCTGGCCGAGTTCCTGCAGTATCAGTCGCAGCAGTTCTAGCGCCTCCCGGATCTCACGCCGAGCCCACCGCTCGCTGACCCATCCGTCACCCAGCCAGTCCTTACCCGGCCAGTCCTCGCCAAGCCAGTCTTCGCCCAGCCAGTCTTCGCCCAGCAGGAGGTGCGGTCGTGCCGCGTGCCGTCGTGTTGACCGAGATCGGCGCGCCGATGCGCGTAGCGGAGATCGAGCTGCCTGACCCCGGACCGGGGCAGGTCCGCGTACGCCTGGCCGCGGCCGGTGTGTGCCACTCGGACCTGTCGCTGTCGAACGGCACACTGCGGCAACCGGTCCCGGCCGTGCTCGGCCACGAGGGTGCTGGCACGGTCATCGCGACCGGTGCCGACGTCACCGGTGTCTCACCCGGCGACCGGGTCGTGCTGAACTGGTCGCCGGCCTGCGGCGAGTGCCAGTTCTGCCGCCGTGGCGAGGGTTACCTGTGCATCCACGGCGCGGACGCCGCCGGCGCGCACTACGCGAGTCTCGCCGGTTCGCAGACGCCGCTGTACGCCGGGCTCGGCACCGCCGCGTTCGCGACCGAGACTGTGGTTCCGGCCCGCGGCGTTCTGCCGTTGCCGGACGGCGTGCCGTTCCAGGACGCCGCCCTGCTCGGTTGCGCCGTACTCACGGCGTACGGGGCGGTAAATCACGCGGCCGGCGTGCAGCCCGGGGAATCCGTGGTGGTGTTCGGCCTCGGCGGCGTCGGCCTTGCCGTCCTGCAGTCGGCCCGCATCGCCGGCGCCGGACCGATCATCGCGGTCGACGTACGGCCGGAGAAGGAGAAGCTGGCCCGCCAGCTCGGGGCGACGGACTTCCTGGTCGCCGATCCGGCGCCGCCCACCGGTGGGACCGCGCACCCGAAGCCGGCCGTGCCCGGGAAGGTGCGCGAACTCACCGACGGCGGCGCGGATCACGCGATCGAGTGCGTCGGCCGGGCCGCGACCATCCGCACGGCGTGGTCGTCCACCCGGCGCGGTGGCTCGACCACGGTCGTCGGTATCGGTCGCGCGGACGACAAGGTGGAGTTCTCTGCGCTGGAGTTGTTCCACTTCGCCCGGACCCTGCGCGGCTGCGTGTACGGCAACGGCAACCCGGCCGCCGATCTACCGGTGCTGGCCGAACTCGTACGCTCCGGGCAGCTCGACGTGTCCGCGCTCGTCACCGATCGGATCGGGCTCGACGGCGTACCGGCGGCGTTCGAGCGGATGTCGGCCGGCGTGGGCGCGCGTTCTCTGATCGAGTTCGACTGACGTTCGGCTGACGGGCTACGCCAGTCCGAGCAGCGCGCCGACCGTACGCCGCATGACACCCCGGGCGGCGTCGACGCTCAACCCGAGGTTGTCCCGCAGCACGTTCCACGACGCGAACGTCGACGTCACATGCAGCGCGCGCAGCAGCTCCTCGCCGCCGTCGTCGGCATTGGCCAACTCGACCCCGAAGAGCTGCACGAGTTCATCACGTACGCGGCCGAGCTCGATCGTCCGGTTACGCCGCAACGCCGCGGAGAACGGTTCGTAGAGCACGGCAGCGCGGGCCGCCGGCGCCAGGATCTCCAACATCCGCGCGCGCTGCCGGCAGAAGGCGTCGACGCGGTCCGGCAACGGCAACGCGGGATCGATCGGCTCGAACACCGCGAGCTG
>DATCXD010000497.1:0-4678 GCA_036566005.1 Micromonosporaceae bacterium
GAGTCCGGCCACCGTGGCCCGGCCCGCCGGCAGGCCGGCGGCGACGAGACCGCGCTTGATCTCGGCTGCGGTCGGCTTGTAACCGTCGAACAGCGTCGGGCGTGTCGCGTTGATGATGATGCGGCCGACCGGGATGCCGAGGCCGCCGAGTTCGATGATCGCGTCGGCCGTTTCCTGGATCGGCATCTCTTCGAGCAGCGTGACGATGTGTACGGCGGTGATCGGCGACCGCAGGATCGCGGCCACGCCGTCGCTCTGCGTCTTGATCGGGCCGACCTTGGCCAACTTGGCCGCCTCGGCCGTCACGTTGAGGAAACGGCCGATACGGCCGGTCGGCGGCGCGTCCAGGATGACGGCATCGTAGATCCGCTTGCCGCCACGACGGCGGGACGTGGCCTCCTTCACCTTGCCGGTGAGCAGCACGTCGCGCATGCCGGGAGCGATCGTGGTCGCGAAGTCGATGGCCCCGAACCGCTGCAGCGCCCGCCCGGCCAGACCGAGCTTGTAGAACATGTCGAGGTATTCGAGCAGTGCCTCTTCGGCGTCGACGGCGAGCGCGTGCACCTCGCCGCCGGCCGCGGTCGTCGCAACGCGTCGCTCCGCATACGGCAGTGGGCCGACGTTGAACAGCGGGGCGATCCCCTGGCGGCCCTCGACCTCGACCAGCAGCGTGCGACGTCCCTTGCCGGCAAGTGCCAACGCGAGCGCGCCGGCTACGGTCGTCTTGCCGGTGCCACCCTTACCGGTCACGATGTGCAGTCGCGCCGGCCACCGATCGTCCACGCTCGAAAGGGTACTCGGGTGAGATCGCACCACGGCCGGTCGAGGTATCCGCCACTCGGGTCGGTCGGCGCCACGGCCGGTCGAGGCATCCGCCACAATCCCCGCGCATCCACTCGCGGCGCACGCTGCGCTGGTTTCTCGCGTTGAGCCTTACAGCCGGGCTCCTGAAGACGCGAGCCCAACGGCCGCGGGATATCGTGCGCACATGCAGAAATGGGAGTACGCGACGGTCCCGCTGCTCGTCCACGCGACGAAGCAGATCCTCGACAATTGGGGCGAAGACGGCTGGGAACTCGTCACCCTCGTGCCCGGTCCGAACAGCGAGCAGCTCGTCGCTTACATGAAGCGTCCGAAGGAGTCGTCGTGATCGGCGACCCGTACGCGCGCCTGGCCGAACTCGGCCTTGAGCTGCCGACGGTGGTGCCGCCGGTGGCGGCGTACGTCCCGGCCGTGCAGACCGGAAACCACGTGTACGTCTCCGGTCAGCTGCCGATGGTCGACGGGAAGCTGCCGGCGGTCGGGAAGGTCGGCGCCGAGGTGACCGCGGAGGAGGCCAAGGAGCTGGCCGCCCGTTGTGCCCTCAACGCACTCGCCGCCGTCGACGCGCTCGTCGGGCTCGACCGGGTCGTACGGGTGGTCAAGGTCGTCGGCTTCGTCGCGTCGGCGTCCGGGTTCACCGACCAGTCGACGGTGATCAACGGAGCGTCCGAGCTGTTCGGAGCCGTATTCGGCGAAGCCGGCCGGCACGCCCGCAGCGCTGTCGGGATGGCCGAGCTGCCGCTGGGTACGCCGGTCGAGGTCGAGGTCATCGTCGAAGTCGCCGCTCGGGCCGACCAACCGGCCTAACCAGCGGACGGACCGGGACGGGCGCTCGCCGTGGTCGCACGGCGGTGTCAAGATGGGCGCTATGTCGAGCCTCACGTTTGCCTCGCTCCGGCAGGCGCCGAACCCTGGACCGATGACGCTCGACGGCACCAACTCCTGGCTGCTGCGCGGCCCGGGTTCCGCTTCGGCGGTCGTGGTCGACCCTGGGCCGGCCGACGAGGGGCACCTCGCGAAGATCGCGGCGGCTGGCTCGATCGAGATGATCATGCTGACCCACTTTCACCATGATCACACCGAGGGCGTCGACCGGCTGTTGGAGTTGGTCGGCGACGTACCGGTGACGGCGGCGGATCCGGCACTCTGCCGTGGGATCGGACCGCTTCGCGACGGCGACCGCATCACCGCCGCCGGCGTGGCGATCGAGGTCATCGCGGCGCCCGGCCACACCGCCGACTCGATCTGCCTGCTCGCCACGTTCGGCACCGAGCGGTGCGTCTGCAGCGGCGACACGATTCTGGGCCGCGGCACGACGGTGGTGTCGTGGCCGGACGGGAATCTCGCGGACTACCTGGTCACGCTGGACAAACTCAGCGCCCTGGACGGCGTGCCGGTGTTGACCGGCCACGGACCCATACGCCCGGATTGTGGGCAGATTGCGCGCGAATACCGTGCGCATCGCGACGAACGCCTCGTGCAGGTGCGCGCGGCGCTGGCAGCGGGCGCGCAGACCCCGTCCGACATCGTCGACCATGTATACCCGGATCTTGAGGCGGCGCTAAGGCCGGCGGCCGAGTCGACCGTCCGCTCTGCGCTGGCCTATCTGGTCCCGGGCCGTGGCCAGGGCGGCGACCCAGACAGTGGCCAGAGCGCCGACCCGGAGCGTTGCCCGAGCCGTGACCCGGAGTGTGGCCCGAGCCGTGCCCCGAGCGTGCCTCAGACCTTGGATCCGACGTGACCTGCCCCGTCTGCGGGACGGTTGCGGTCGCGGGCGCACACTTCTGCCATAACTGCGGCACGCCGCTCACCACCACGGCACCGCTACCGGCGGCCGAGCGACGGATCGTGACCGTCCTGTTCGGCGACCTGTCGGACTTCACGGCGTGGGCCGAGGATCTTGATCCGGAACGCGTGGGCGCGGTCACCGACCGGGTCATGGCCGCCCTGGCCGGTGCGGTCAAGACGTTCGGCGGCCACGTCGACAAGCTGACCGGCGACGGGATCATGGCCGTGTTCGGCGCACCCGTCGCGCATGAGGACGACGCCGAGCGCGCCGTACGGGCTTCGCTGTCCATGCAACGCGCGGTGCGCAGGGTCCTCGATGACGAACGCGGCGGCGGCGCGCCGTCCGGGCTGCGGGTCGGCCTGAACACCGGCCAGGTGGTCGCCGGCATCCAGGCCGGCCTCGAATACACAGTGATCGGCGACGCGGTGAACACCGCCGCCCGGCTGGCCGACGCGGCCGCGATCGGCACCGTGTACGCCGGCGAGAGCACCGCATCGGCATCACGGCGGGTCGCGTCGTGGCGGCAGCTCCGGCCGTTACGCCTCAAGGGCAAGCGCGCGCCGGTGGAGAGCTATGAACTGCTCGGCATGCTCGATGCGCCCGGTACGCGGGCCGGCATGGGTGACGAGGCGCCCTTCGTCGGCCGGGAGACCGAGCTTGCGTGGGTCGCGAGCCGGCTCGCCGAGGTCGACGACCGGGGTGAGCCGCGAGTCCTCGTCATCACCGGCGAGGCTGGGCTCGGCAAGACTCGATTCGCCGCACAGATCGAACGGATGGCGACGGCGTACGACGTGACGTCGTCCCGCTTCACGGCCGGCGCCCGGACACAGGTGCTCGCCGTGGCGTGCGCGGCGTACGGCGATCTGCGGAGGCTGGCTCCGCTGACCGACCTCGTACGGGCGGCAATCGGCGTCGGGACCGACCCAGCTGCACCGGTCACCCGGGCCCAGGTCGAGGACCGGTTGAACCGGCTCGCCGGACGCCTCGGCTGGCCCGCGACCGGACCGCTGCGCGCCACGATCGACCTGCTCACGGCCGCAGTCGGCGCTCCCGATCCGGGGGCCGATCCGGACGCCCCGATCTCCGTACAGGCGCCGTGGTCACGCACAGAGAGCGTCGACTTCGAGGCGGTCCCGGCCGCCGTCGCGACCGTCCTGACCGGGCTCGCCCGGGAGAGTCCGCTGACCGTGACCGTGGACGACCTGCATGACGCGACGCCGGAGACGATCGACGCGCTCGGCGCCATGCTGTCCCGGCTGGAGGGCTCCGTCCTCGTCGTGCTGCTCGGGCGCCCGGAACTCGTCCGCACCGCCGGCGCGTTGACCCGCATCGCCGACGCCGAGGTGGCGAACCTGCCGCCGCTGCGCGGCGCCGACGCGACCCGGTTGCTCTCGACCTATCTGGGCGGCGGCCGGTTGCCGCAGGGTGACACCGACCGGCTGCTCGCGACCGCGCAGGGCAATCCCTTCTACCTCGCCGAACTCGTCACTCTCCTGATGGAGCGCGAAGCGCTGACCGCGGTCGACACCGACTCGGCGACCGGTGGCTGGCGCCTCGCCGCCGGCTCCCTCGGTGGTCGATTGCTGTCGCGGGATCTCGCCGCCGTCCTGGCCGCCCGCATTGACGCGCTTCCGAACGGCGCGCGCTCGGTGCTGCGCGACGCGGCGGTCGTCGGTGAAACCGTACCGGCGGGGGCTCTGGAAGCTTTGCGCGAACGCCGCACCGGCCGACCAGCGCGGGCGGTCGCGGCCGACGACGCCGAATTCGAGCGCGCCGTCGATGAGTTGCTGTCGCGTCGCATGCTGCGCCGCGTACGAGGCGGGTACGCCTTCGTGACGCCGCTGCTGCGCGAGGCGACCTACGCCGGCATCGGCAAAGCCGACCTGGCCGAACGCCATGGCGATCTGGCCCGCTGGGCGGGGTCGGACCCGGCGCCGGACCGCATGCCACCAACCACCGCCGACGCCTTCATCGCCGATCATGTCGAACGCGCCGAATCACTCGCCGACGCCGTCGGTCTCCGGCCCGACGCTCCGGCCCGGTCGGTTGCTCCGCTCGGGGTCGCAG
>DATCXD010000517.1:0-6724 GCA_036566005.1 Micromonosporaceae bacterium
GCCACCCGGACCGGCGTGGTGAGCGTGCTGGTCGACGACGCGGACATCGTGGCCGCCCGCCGCGACCTGTGGGACAGCCACCGCATCGTGGTCGAGCACGGCGCCGCCACGGCGTGGGCAGCGCTGGCCGCCGGCGCGTACGTTCCCGAGCCGGACGAACGCGTCGTCGTCGTGTTGTGTGGCGCGAACACCGATCCGGCTGACCTACACCGAGCGGCCCGATCGCCGACCGGCTAAACCGAGTGCCTGACGCGGCGATCGGGCCTACCGTCGGCGGATGGCGTTCACACCGTTTCCCGCACTCGACGCCATCCTCGACGAACTCGTGACCCGGGCCCGACAGATTCTGGGAGCGAACTTTCTCGGCGCCTACCTGCAGGGCTCGTTCGCGGTCGGCGATGCGGACGAGCACAGCGACGTCGACTTCCTGATCGTCACGCAGGACGAGCTGACCGAGGCCCAAGATGCGCAGTTGCGGTCCATGCACGCCGAATTCCCGACGCGATCGGTCTCGTGGGCGCAGCACCTGGAGGGCTCGTACGTGCCGGCGGCCGCGCTGCGACGTATCGATCCCGAGCGTCGACCGTTCCGCTACGTCGACAACGGCAGCCCGCGCCTGGAGTGGTCGACGCATGACAACACACGCGTCGTCCGATGGTCGCTGCGTGAGCACGGTGTCACGATGGTCGGACCGGCGCCGGCGACGCTCGTCGATCCGATCGATACCGACGAGCTGCGGGACGAGGTCCGCGCCGTGATGGTGTCGTGGGCGGCGGAGATGCGCGAGCGGGGCGAGTCGTTGACCAACGCCTGGCTGCAGCCCTACGTCGTGCTGTCCTACTGCCGGATGTTACACACGCTCGAGATCGGTGCGGTGACGTCGAAGCGCGCCGCCGGTCAGTGGGCGCTCGGGGCGGTCGATCCACGATGGCGGCCACTGATCCAGCAAGCGCTCGATGGGCGTCCAGATCCGTGGAAACGTGTGCACGAAACCGTGGATGAGGCACGGGCGTCGGCGACTCGGGCGCTCGTCGATTACGCAATCTCCGTCGCCGGACCATCCGGACGGCTGCTAACGTCGAGGCTCAACAGCGACGACGGAGACGAGTAGCGCCTCGCCCACCGGAGTCGGAGAGAGCCGCCGGCAGCTGCGAAGGCGGACTCCGGCCGGGGCGCAAAGACCCTCCCGAGCTGCGGGGAAGAACGGCTGCGCCATGACGGCACACCAAGTAGAGCCCCGCCGATCCGCACGGCACGCCGTGCGGCGCCCACGTCACGGGCATGAGAGGCCGCCGAGCGAGCCACGCGCGGTGGTGAAGGTGCGGTGGTACCGCGAGGATCCCGCTCGCCCGCACCTGTCGGGGACGCGTTGCGAAACCGTCAGGAGGTACCAAGCTATGCAACGCATCCTGTCCCACCAGCTCGCCGGCCACGTCGGCGAGACCGTTCACGTCGCCGGCTGGGTGCATCGTCGACGCCTGCTCAAGTCGGTCGCGTTCCTGATTCTGCGGGACGCCGGCGGGCTCGCTCAGATCGTCGTCGACGATCCGCCGGCCCGGGTCCAGCTCGAATCGCTGCCGGAGGAGACGACCGTCAGCGTCGTCGGGATCGTGACGGAGAACCCGGTCGCACCCGGCGGAGTCGAGATCACCGCACCGACGATCGCGCCGTTGACCGACCCGGCCACGCCACCGCCGTTCGACCTCTTCCGGCCATCGCTGGCGGCCGGCCTGCCGGCGATCCTCGACCACGCACCGGTCGCCCTCCGGCATCCGCGGCTCGCGGCCATTCACCGGATCGGCGCCGCCGCGCTCGCCGGCTTTCGACATGCGCTCGACGAGCGGTCGTTCGTCGAAGTCGTGACCCCGAAGATCGTCGGTACGGCCACCGAAAGCGGTGCCAACGTGTTCCGCCTGGACTACTTCGGACGGCCGGCCTACCTGGCGCAGTCGCCGCAGTTCTACAAACAGATCATGGTCGGCGTGTCCGAGCGGGTATACGAGGTCGGCAAGGTCTTTCGGGCCGAGCCGAGCGACACCGGCCGACACCTCGCCGAGTACACGTCACTCGACGTGGAGATGGGGTTCGTCACCGACCATCGCGAGGTCATGGCGGTGTGCCGGGACGCGGTCGCCGGGATGCTCGACGCAATCCGGGACCGAACACCCAGGGAATGCGAGTTGCTCGACATCGCGATGCCGGCGCTGCCGGCGGACGTACCCGTGGTGCACTTCGCCGATGTCCTGGCGATGTTTTCCGCGGCGACCGGCCACGACGTAAGCCGGGAGACCGACTTCTCGCCGGCGCACGAGCGATTCATCGGGGATTGGGCATTGGCCGAACACGGGTCGGACTTCGTCTTCGTGGAGGGCTACCCGACCCGGTTCCGTGCCTTCTACACGCATCCAGACCCGGACCGGCCCGGCTCCTCGCGCGGGTTCGACCTCATCTTCCGGGGCCTGGAGCTGGTGAGTGGGGCGCAACGGCTGCACCGGTACGGCGACTATGTGAACGCGCTGGCCGAGCGCGGGACGACGGACCTCGCGCCGTACGCCGGCTATCTCGACGTGATGCGACACGGCATGCCGCCGCATGGCGGCTTTGCCGTCGGACTCGAACGGTTCCTGGCCAAACTGACCGGGGCGGCCAACGTTCGTGAGGTCACGCTGTTTCCGCGGGACCTGCATCGTGTCGCGCCCTGACCATCAAACCGCGGCCGCCGGCCGCGCCACGCCGCGCGGCCGGTTATGTCGTGCCGCGCGGCCGGTTATGCCGTGCCGCGCGGCCGGTTATGCCGTGACGCGTGGCTGGTGGTGCCGTGACGTGCGGCCGGTTGTGCCGCGACGCGGCCGGTTGTGCCGTGACGCGCGGCTGGTTGTGCCGTGACGCGCGGCCGGTCGCGCCACGAGGCGGGAACCTCAGCGGGCGTCGCCAAAGCGAGGCTTGCGTCCGTCCAGGAACGCCGTGATCCCTTCGCGGACGTCGTCGGTGGCTCGCTGCCCCGCGGCGAGCTCCATGTTCGCGTCCCGTTTGGACCCGAGCGCGTTGATCACTGCCTTGGCCGCGCCCACGGTCTGCGGCGAACGGCCCGCGATCGTCCGGGCGAATTCGAGCGCGCGGGTCTCGAGACCTGCATCCGGGACGACCTCGTCGACCAGGCCGAACGTCAGCGCCTGTGCGGCGCCCACGAGGTCGGCCGAGTAGAGCAGGTACTTGGCGCGAGCCGGTCCGATCAGCCGCGTCAGGCGCGCGGTCGGCTCGACCGGGTAGACGATGCCGAACTTCGCTGGCGTCACGCCGAACTGCGCCGTGTCGGCCGCGAGCCGGACGTCGCAGGCGACCGCCAGCTGGCAGCCGCCGCCGATGCAGGCGCCACGGATCGCGGCGACGGTCGGATACGGAAACGACGCCAGTGCGGCCTCGGCCGCGACGTTGGTGTCCTCATAGGCCCGGGCCCGCGACTGCTCCGCATAGATATCGCGCAGCTCACGTACGTCGGCGCCGGCCGAGAACACGTCGCCTTCGCCGGTGATCAGCAGGACCCGCAGACCCTCGACCGACGTCAGATCGGTGAGCAGGCTCGGCAGCGCTTCCCACATGTCCAAGGTGATCGCGTTCCGCTTGGCGGCGCGGTCGATGCTGATCACGGCGACGCCGTCGTCGTCGACGCCGACGCGGAAGCCCTCCCGCGACTTCCGGCCCGCTAGCCCGTCCGCCAAGCTCATCGGTCCACCTTAGCGATCACATGCGCCTCGCGGCTGCGCTACGCATCGGCTGATCACATGCGCCTCGCGGCTGCGCTACGCATCGGCTGGTCACATGCGCCTCGCGGCTGCGCTACGCATCGGCTGGTCACGCCGGCAATAACACCTGGGTACACCGGCTTCCGGCGAGTGTGGACCCGTCGACGTCGAACAAGTCGGCGGCGCAGAACACGACCCGGGACGTCTTGCGCACGACCCGCCCGGCCGCGCGGAGGGTGCCGGGGCGGGTCGGTCGGAAGAACTCCACACGAAGGTCGGCGGTCAGGAACACCTCGTGGTTGTCGAGAACCGTCCAACACGCGCCGCCCATCGCGGAGTCGAGGATCGCGGTCACCAGACCGCCCTGGATCACCGACCCGGACGCGGTGTAGAAGCCGTACTCGGCCGTGGCGTCCCACTCGACGACCGCGGTGCCCGGACCCCAGTCCGTACGGCGGAAGCCGAGCGTACGCCAGAGATTGGGTCCCTCACCGCCACGCTGCGAGAAGGAGCTGAGGTCGGCGAAGCGTTCACCGGCCCGGATCTGTTGCTCCGACATCGATCTCCTCGCGCGTCGTCGGACGGGTTTCCCCGTCGGTGGCGGGGTGCCACCGATGACTGCACCTGCAGTGTAGAAACCACGCCCGTTGACCGGATCATGCGGTGGCGGAACAATGCGCCGGGCCACGGCGTCGACAATGAACCCGTGCCCGCCAACCACGATGACCTCCCGCCGCTGACGTTCGGCCCGGTGCCGTACGTCCCCGAGGTGTCGATCTTTCAGGCACCTGCGGGCACCGGGCTCTGGGACGCCTCGGGCGGGGCGTACCACAGCGACCGACCGCCGCCATTCTGGGCATTTCCGTGGGCCGGTGGCCAGGCGCTGGCCCGTTACGTCCTCGATCATTCCGACGTCGTCGCCAACCGGATGGTGCTCGACTTCGGCGCCGGTTCCGGGCTGGTCGCGCTGGCCGCGGCGTACGGGGGAGCGGCCGCAGTGCGCGCCGTCGAGATCGACCCGGAGGCGGTCGAGGCGATCCGGCGAAACGTCGCGGCGTCGGCCCGGACCGGGGCGCCCGGTGTCCGCGTCGACCCGGTTCTGGCCGATCTGCTGGACGATCCGGCCGTGAGCATCGACGTCGGCGTCGACGTCTTGCTCGCCGGCGACGTGTTCTACACCGGACGCATGCGCGACCAGTCGATGCGGTATCTGCGCCGGGCCGAGCGCCTCGGCATCCGCGTTCTCGTCGGCGACGGCGGTCGCGGATTCCTGCCGGCCGACCGATTCGACCTGCTCGCCTCGTACGAGGTGCCGACCCCGGTCGCGATCGAGGACGCGGACCGTACGGCCGCGACCGTGTGGGAGCTACGCCGATCCGCTACGGTCGGCGGCACACGGTCAGCCGAAGCGTTGCCGCGAGGCGCGGGGTTGCCGACGAGGCCCGGCAAGGGGAGATGATCCGCGAATGACCGAGGACGGATCCACCGGTGTGGTGTTTCCACGAGCCGGAGGCGGCGCGGCCACGGACACCGGGAAGCCCGATACCGCGGCACCGGGGGCGCGCAGCACATCCGCGCTCGGTCGCGCCGTCGTCGCCGATGCGTTGCGCGCCACCGATCCGATCGGCGCCCGAGCCGCCGAGGGTGAGACGAACTGGCGCCGCGGATACGTCACGCATTTCCGCCGGCTCGTCGAGGCTGGGCTGACGTCGCCGGCGGCCGGTCGCGCCATCGCCCAGGACGGCCTGGCCGCCCTGCACGCGCGCATGCGCTACCTCGGGCGCGACGGGGTCGAGACCGGTCTCGACGGCGCGTTGGAGATGCCGGCCGGTGGATCCGCGGCGGAGGACGCCGCGGGCCTGCGGACCGTGACGGTCGCCGGTCAGGGTGAGGTAGATCGCGAGCTTTCCATTCCGTACCACGGGATGCGCCTGCGCGGCGCGGACCTGCAGCGGCAGATCGATGCCTGGACCGACCGCGGCGTCATGGAACCGTCGGCGGCCGAGGCGGTGCGCGCGGTCGCGGCCAACCCCGACTGGCTCGATCTGGCCGACCAGCGCATTGTCGTGCTCGGCGCCGGGGCCGAGATGGGGCCGGTGTATTCGTTGCTGCGGTGGGGCGCCGGGGTGGTCGCGGTCGATCTGCCGCGCCCGGCCATCTGGTCGCGGTTGTTGGAGATCAACCGACGGTACGGCGGAAGCCTGCATCTGCCGGTGCGCGGCGCTGGCGACGACCCCGGACTCGCCGACCGGGCCGGTGCCGATCTCCTGCATGACGTGGCGCGCGTCGCGGCGTGGCTCGGCGGCATCGACGGTCGCCTCGTGCTCGGCAACTACGTGTACGCCGACGGCGCGGTGAACGTCCGCGTGTCGACCGCGGTCGATGTATTGACCGCGCGGATCGTCGCCGAGCGCCCGGATACGGCCCTCGCCTTCCTGGCCACGCCGACGGATGTGTTCGCGGTGCCGGGCGAGGCGGTCGCGTTCTCGGTCGAGGCGTACGGCCACCCGACAACGATCAAACGCGTACGGCAGCCGGTGCGCGTGCTCTCCGCCGGCCGGCTCTTGAAGCGCAACTACGCGCCCGGCGCCGATCCGGGCATCTGCGACAGTCTCGTCGCGCAGCAGGGTCCGAACTATGCGCTCGCGAAGCGACTGCAGCGGTGGCGGGCGACGGTGGCCCGAGCGGCGGGCACCGCGGTCTGCTTGAAGGTCGCACCGCCGACCCGGACGCGGTCCGTGGTGAAGAACCGGGCGCTGGCCGCGGCCTATGCGGGCGCGCACCTTTTCGACGTCGAGGTCTTCGAACCGGCCACCAGCAACACGTTGATGGCCGCACTGCTCGTGCACGACCTACGTGTGCCGGCGCCGGCCGCGGAATACTCGTGGCAGGACGAGGCGCACGGCGCCGCGCACGGCGGGCTGTGGCGGGGACCGTACGCGCCCCGCAGCGCGCTCGGGCTGGCCGCCATGATCGGCTTC
>DATCXD010000525.1:0-5384 GCA_036566005.1 Micromonosporaceae bacterium
GGTCTGGGTCAACCCGCACCGCGGCAAGCCCGGATTCGAGCCGCTCGCCGCGGGAATGAATGCGTGCCTGCCGCACCTTGATGCGTTCGTATCGGGGCATTCGCTCGATGCCCTCGAAGAGTTGGTTGAGGTGATCGCCCATGCGTGACGTCCTTGACGACCTTGACCGCTGGTACGGCCAGGGGGAGCCGGTCGCGATGGCCACGGTGGTCGCGACCTGGCGGTCCGCGCCGCGACCGGCCGGTGCGACGATGCTCGTCGGCGCCGACGGGACCGCGGTCGGCAGCGTCTCCGGCGGTTGCGTGGAGGGCGCCGTCTACGAACTGGCGCAGCGGGTCGTCGAGTCCGGGGAGCCGGCGCTCCAGCGCTACGGCGTGAGCGATGACGACGCGTTCGCGGTCGGCCTGACCTGCGGCGGCATCCTCGACATCTACGTCGAGCGGATCGACGACGCTTTGTTCCCGCAGTTTCGGGAGGTAGCGGCCGCGATCCGCATCGGGTCGCCGGTCGCGGTGGTGACCTGCGTACAGAGCGCCGGCGACGATCCCGACCACCGCGTCGGGCACCGGCTCATCGTCTATCCGGACCGGGTCGAGGGCACGCTCGGCACGCAGCGGATCGACGACGCGGTCACCGACGACGTACGCGGGATGCTGGCCGCCGGCCGTACGGGTGTGCTGCGGTACGGCTATGACGGCGAGCGCCTTGGTGACGACTTGACCCTGTTCGTGGCGAGCTACCAGGCCCCGCCCCGCATGATCGTGTTCGGCGCGATCGACTTTGCCGCGGCGGTGGCGCGCATCGGCGTCTTCCTCGGCTACAAGGTGACCGTGTGCGACGCCCGGCCGGTGTTCGCGACCAAGCGGCGCTTCCCGGACGCGCACGAGGTCGTCGTCGCCTGGCCGCACCGCTACCTGCAGGCCGAGGCGGATGGCAAGCGGATCGACGAACGCACGGTCGTCTGCGTGCTGACGCACGACCCGAAGTTCGACGCGCCGGTGCTCGAGGTCGCGCTGCGGCTGCCGCTGGCGTACGTCGGAGCGATGGGCTCCCGCCGTACGCACGACGAGCGGCTGGCCCGGCTGCGTGAGGCGGGCATGTCGGAGGACGACCTCGCTCGTCTCGCGTCACCGGTCGGGCTCGACCTCGGCGCGCGTACGCCCGAGGAGACCGCGGTGAGTGTCGCCGCCGAGATCATCTCCGCTCAGTGGGGCGGCTCGGGCGAACGGTTGACCGAACTCGCCGGACGGATCCACCACGAGCCATAAGGTGGAGTGGAATCGGTTCACCGCGCGGACACATTATCCAGTGGTCGAAAATTCTTTCCGGCACCGGCCTCGACGCCCGGATCGCATTTGCGGTCAGATAGTGACCTTGAAATCGCAGATGCGGTCATATTGTTCACTTTGGTCTCGCAAATCAGCCTGCTCGGCGGTTCCGCCGCGAGTGGACCGTGGCTTGATTTCAGCTGTGTAAAGATCAGGAACGCTTGCGCGGCGCCCGTTCACGCGATTGTCTTTTACTCAAGCGCGCACGTGACCATCGGAGTTCGCGTCCTGAGCCGCGACGAGCGCAATGCCTTCTGTGGCAGTGCCTCGCGCACCGATGAGTTTGTTGTTCTTGACCGGGTTGGGCTTGTTGGGCGTTCCGCTGGCCGACGCGCACGCGACGTGACATTCCCGCGCGTTCGCGCGTCGGATCGGTCGTGAGCCGGGAGGCCTGATGGCGTCGGTCAGCATCACTGTCGACGGAGTTCGTTACGAAGACACCGTCGAACCACGCACTTTGCTCGTCCATTATCTGCGCGACAACCTTGGCAAGGTCGGCACCGTCGTTGGCTGCGACACCAGCAACTGCGGCGCCTGCACGGTGCTGTTGAACGGTCGGAGCGTCAAGAGTTGCACCGTTCTCGCCGTGCAGGCCGACGGGCAGGACGTGACCACGATCGAGGGGCTCGCCGTCGGCGGTGAGCTGCACCCGGTGCAGCAGGCGTTCCATGATCGCCATGCCCTGCAGTGCGGCTTCTGTACGCCGGGAATGATCATGGCCGCGGTGTCGCTGCTCGCCGACGAGCCCAATCCGAGCGGTGAGCAGATCCGCGAGGGCATTGAGGGAAATCTGTGCCGGTGCACCGGCTACCAGAACATCGTCCGAGCCATCGGCGATGCCGCGGCCGCCATGCGCACTCCCGGTGCCGATCGCACCGTCGGTGCCACGGCCGGCGAGGGGGTGTCGGCATGACCGTCACCGAGGACCGTACGGCTGAGGTTGGTGCGCCGCGGCGCCGCAAAGAGGACGCCCGACTCATCACCGGCCGGACGAACTGGACAGACAACATCGTGCTGCCCGGGATGCTGCACATGGCGATCCTGCGCAGCCCGATGGCGCGTGCACGCATTACGCAGATCGATGCCTCGGCCGCCCGCTCGCAGCCCGGCGTCGTCGATGTGTTCACCGGTCGGGACATCGCCGACATCCAGGGATCGTTGCCGTGCGCGTGGCCCGTCACCGAGGACATCGTGATGCCGAACCGGCCGCCGCTCGCGGTCGACGCGGTCAACCACACCGGTGAGCCGGTGGCCGTCGTGGTGGCCCGCAGCAAGGCCGCCGCCGTCGACGCGATCGCGGCGATCGACGTCGACTACGAGCCGCTGCCGGTGGTGCTCGACATGGAAGCGGCCATCGCCGACGGCGCCGAACTCGTCCACCCGGACAAGGGCACGAATAAGAGTTACACCTGGATTTTCGACTCGGGGGCGGCCGGCACCGGCGGTTCCACCGACGAGGCGTTCGCGAACGCCGAGGTTGTCGTCAAGCGGCGGTATAAGCAGCAGCGGCTCTTGCCTTCGTTCATGGAGCCGCGCAGCGTCGTCATCGAACCGGGCGGCCCGGGCGGCGGATTCACCATCTGGTCGGCAACGCAGATCCCGCACATCCTGCGCTTCCTGCTGTCGCTGCTGACCGGTACGCCCGAACAGAAGGTCCGGGTCGTGGCGCCGGACGTCGGCGGTGGGTTCGGCGGCAAGCTCCAGGTAGTCAACGAGGAGATGCTGGCCTACTTCGCGTCCCAACGGGTCGGTAAGCCGGTCAAGTACACCGAGACGCGCTCGGACAGCCTGCTCGTCGCGCACCACGGTCGCGACCAGATCCAGGACATCGAGGTCGCCGCGAACCGCGACGGCACGGTGCTCGGTCTCCGGGTGAACCTGCTGGCGAACATGGGTGCCTATCTTGGGCTCGTCGGACCGGGCGTGCCGCTGCTCGGCGCGTTCATGTACAACGCGATCTACAAGTTCCCGGCCCTGCGCTTCGAGTGCAGCGGCGTGTTCACCAACACGACGATCACCGATGCCTATCGGGGCGCCGGTCGACCCGAGGCGACGTACGCCATCGAGCGCATCATGGACGAGCTCGCCGCCGAGATCGGCGTCGACCCGATGGAGATCCGGCGGCGCAACTGGATCAAGCACGAGGAGTTCCCGTTCACGACGGTGGCCGGGCTGACGTACGACTCGGGCAACTACGAGGCCGCCACGGCTAAGGCGATGGACCTGTTCGGCTACGACGACCTGCGGGCCGAGCAGGCCAGCCGGCGCGCGTCGAACGACCCGGTCCAGCTCGGTATCGGCATCTCGACGTACACCGAGATGTGTGGCCTGGCGCCGTCGCGGGTGCTCGGGGCGCTGCGCTACGGCGCCGGCGGCTGGGAGCACGCCGGTGTGCGGATGCTGCCGACCGGCAAGGTCGAGGTCGTCACCGGCTCGTCCGCGCACGGACAGGGCCACGAGACGGCGTGGAGCCAGATCGTCGCCGACCAGCTCGGCGTCGGTTTCGACGATGTCGAGGTGCTGCACGGGGACACGCGGTCGTCGGTCAAGGGCCTCGACACGTACGGATCCCGCTCGCTTGCCGTCGGTGGCATCGCGCTTTACCAGGCGTGCCAGAAGGTGATCCAGAACGCGAGGCCGATCGCGGCGCACATGCTCGAATGCGACGTCAACGACCTCGAATTCACCGACGGCGCGTTCAAGGTCCGTGGTACGCCCGGCGAGGGTAAGACGATGGCGGACTGCGCGCTCGCCGTATTCGCCGCGCACGACCTGCCCGACGGGGTGGAGGCGAACCTCGACGCCGAGGCGGTCTACGACCCGACGAACTTCTCCTACCCGCACGGCACGCACCTGTGCGCCGTCGAGGTCGATACCGAGACCGGCACGACGAAGATCCGCAAATACGTCGCCGTCGACGACATCGGCCGCGTCATCAATCCACTGATCGTCGAGGGTCAGGTGCACGGCGGCGTCGCCCAGGGCATCGCACAGGCGCTCTTCGAGGAGGCCGTCTACGACGGCGAGGGCAACATGTTGACGGGCACGTTCGTCGACTACACGCTGCCGTCCGCGGCGGACCTGCTGGATATCGTGACCGACCGGACGGAGACGCCCGCCCCCGGCCATCCACTGGGGACGAAGGGCGTCGGCGAGGCCGGCACGATCGCGTCGACGCCGGCCGTGGTCAACGCGGTGGTCGACGCGCTGCGGCCCAGAGGCATCCATGACATTGACATGCCGTGTACGCCCGAGCGTGTGTGGCGGGCGGCCAACCAGGGTTCTTCGGCAGCGCTTGGGGTGGTGGGTCAGTGATTCCGTCGAAGTTCGACTATGCAAAGGCTTCGGGTGTCGAGGACGCCGTACGGTTGCTGGCACAGGGGGGTGAGGACGCCAAGGTGCTTGCCGGCGGCCAGAGCCTCATCCCGTTGCTGCGGTTGCGTTTGGCCGCGCCGACGCTCGTGGTCGACGTCGGTCACATCGACGAGATGCGCGGCGTACGCGACGACGGCGACGTGATCGTGATCGGCGCCGCCACCACGCACGCCGAGGTGCTCGCGGACCCACTGGTCAAGGAGTTCGCGTCGCTCGTCTCGAAGGCGACAGGCACGGTGGCCGACCGCCAGGTGCGCCACCGCGGCACGTTCGGCGGATCTGTCGCCCACGCCGATCCGGCCGGTGACATGCCGGCCGTGGCCGTTGCCTCCGATGCCGTGTTCGACATCGCCGGCTCCGGTGGGCGGCGGCAGGTCGCGGCGGCGGATTTCTTCCTCGACTACCTCACCACCGCGCTCGGACCGGACGACGTGCTGGTCTCGGTACGCATACCGAAGCGTCCGGGCTGGGGCACGCACTACGAGAAGTTCAACCGGATGGCACAAATGTGGGCGACGGTCGGCGTCGCCGCGGCCGTACGACGGGAGAACGGCTCGATAGCCGAGGCGGCGATCGGGTTGACGAACATGGCGTCGGTGCCGGTCCGGGCGGCCGGCGTCGAGGCCGCGTTGGCCGGCGCGAGTGCGACCGAGTCCGCCATCGCGGCGGCGGCAGCGCACG
>DATCXD010000549.1:0-2026 GCA_036566005.1 Micromonosporaceae bacterium
CCGCCCGTCTGGCAGCCCGGGCAGTACTGGAAGCTGGAGTCGGCGTAGGACACCTCGCGGATCGTCTCGCCGCAGACCGGGCAGGGCAGACCGTTACGGGCGTGCACATTCAGGCCGGCCCGTTTCTCGCCCTTCAACTCGGCCGCGCGCTGCCCGACCGACCGCTCCACGGCCCGCGTCAGGACCTCGCGGGTCGCGGCGTACAGCCGGTCCATGGCCTCGTCCGGAATCCGGTCGGTGATCGCAAATGGCGAGAGCTTCGCCGCGTGCAAGATCTCATCGGAGTACGCGTTGCCGATCCCGGCCAGCACCTCCTGCTCCTTGATCACGCCCTTCACCTGCCCTCGACGGCTCTTGAGGGCGGCCGCGAACTCGTCGCGGGACACGTCGAGGGCGTCCGGGCCCAGCCGGGACACACCGGGCACCGCCTTCGGATCGGTCACCAGATAGGCGGCGAGCTTTTTCTGCGTACCCGCTTCGGTCAGGTCGAAGCCGGAGCCGTCGTCCAGGCGCACCCGCAGCGCGATCGGCCCCTTGCCGGGCCGTAGGGGCGCCGGCGCGAGCGCGTCGCGATAGTGCAGCCAGCCGGCCCGGGCCAGGTGCGTGACGAGATGCAGCTCACCGCCGTCGAGTTCGATATCGAGGAATTTGCCGTGGCGGGTCGCCCCCGTGATCGTCCGCCCGTTGGCGGCCGACAGCGGCGGGTCGAACGTCTTCAGCGCGCTGATCGCCGCCAGATCGATCCGCGCGATGCGGTGGCCGGCGGCACGGTCGCGGAGGTAGGCGGCCAGCGCTTCGACTTCGGGCAGCTCAGGCATGCGTCACCGAACCCTGGGACATGCGCCTCGCGGCTGCGCTACGCATCGGCGGAGACATGCGCCTCGCGGCTGCGCCACGCGGCCGATGGGGTCGACGTGCGAACAACATGCGACTAGTGTGCCGCAACGCTCCCGTAGGGTGGTGGCGGTCATGAAGGTGGTCATCGCACACAATCGATACTCCTCGGCTCAGCCATCTGGTGAGAACGTCATCGTGGACGAGGAGATTTCCCAGCTGTCCACGGCCGGGATCGCCGTGCTCCCGTTCCTGCGAAGCTCGGACGAGATCGAGCACATGTCGCCGGCCGGCCGGGCGCTGCTGCCGCTGTCGCCGATCTGGGCGCCGGGCACACAGCGGGAACTGCGGGAATTGCTCGCCGCCGAGCGGCCGGACGTCTTCCACCTGCACAATCCGTACCCGTTGCTGTCGCCCTGGGTGGTTCGGACGGCCCACGATGCCGGCGTCCCGGTCGTGCAGACGATCCACAACTACCGGCACGTGTGCCTCGCGGCAACGTTCTTGCGCGACGGCAAGATCTGCCGCGACTGCGTCGGCAAGCGCGTCGCGACCCCCGGCATCCGCTATGCCTGCTATCGCGGATCGAAGGCGCAGAGCACGATCATGGCCACCACGCTGGCCGTGCACCGAGGAACGTGGCAGTCCGTCGACCGATTCATCGCGCTCACCGACGGCATCGCCGGCTACCTGCGCGAATACGGGATCGCCGACGACCGGATCACTATCAAGCCGAACGCCGTGTCCGATCCCGGTCCGCCGCCGTCCGATCCCGGCTCGGGTGCGCTATTCATCGGGCGGCTGAGCGCCGAAAAGGGACTCGAACTTCTGCTGTCGGCATGGCAGCGCCACTCGGACCAGTCGTTGGGCACGTTGCGGATCATCGGCGACGGCCCGCTCCGCGACCTGGCCAGCGCTGCCGCCGCGTCGCGCTCCGACGTCGAATACCTCGGGGGTACGGATAATGCCGGCGTGAAGCGGGCGATCCGGTCCGCAGCGCTCGTCATCGTTCCGTCGACGTGGGAGGAGGTCCTGCCAACAGTGATCATCGAAGCACTGGCGAACGGGCGGCCTGTCCTCGGGTCGGCCGTCGGCGGGATCCCGTACCTGGTGGGTGCCCGTACCGACGAACCTGCGGGTTGGGTCGTAGATCCGACGGTGGCCGCGCTCGCCGCGGCCCTGCCCACCGCGT
>DATCXD010000335.1:0-6051 GCA_036566005.1 Micromonosporaceae bacterium
CTCGAGTTCCGCGTCGTCTCGGACGAGATGCGGCCCTACGTCTACCGGTTCGGCCAGCAGGTCAAGGTCGGTGAGCCCGAGCGGCATATCGTCGTCGAGGTCGTCCCCCGAAAGGCACGGTCATGACCGTCGACTTCGCCGTCGCCCGCTGGGCCGTCCAGCACCACCTCGACGACCTGTACGCCGACGGACCCGAGCACCCCGAAGTCCTGCCCTACGGCTTCGACACCGGCACCGCGTGGGCGCCGCTCGTCGACTGGGACGGCGTTATGGGCGTCTACGTGTGGCTGGTCGACAAGCAGACCGGCGAGCTCACGCCGAAGTCGTTCCCCGAGTTCGAGGACGTGCCCGACCCGGTGAAGATCGGCGACTGGCCCTAACAACCGAATAGGCGGCGCCTTGGTAGCTCAAACCAGACTGGGCTACGGCACCGCCCACCGGTGGGTTCGCAGCGATCGCGGCCCCGCCTCGCGGCAGACGTGTGTCGACTGCGGTCAGGCCGCAGCAGAGTGGTCGTACG
The DNA here is from genome assembly GCA_036566005.1 of Micromonosporaceae bacterium. Lineage (GTDB taxonomy): Bacteria > Actinomycetota > Actinomycetes > Mycobacteriales > Micromonosporaceae > DASQPR01. Next base: position 521 of record DATCXD010000335.1, read on the forward strand.
CGCATGAGCGCGCCACCGAGCGGCGGTTCGACCCGCTGATGCCGACTGCCCCGTTCAGCCTCGACCCGGCCGACTACGACCCCCGCTGCATCCGGTGCCACAAGCACTACGACCGGGCGGCGCGCAAGTCGGCCAACCCCTAGACGTTCGCGCATAGCGCGACCGGGGCCGCTACCGCGACGGTGGCGGTCTTCTGTATGCCCGGCGCGATGCCGGCAATCACCGAAGGAGCCCGCGATGGGCCAGCCCGACCCTGCCGACCCGGGCGCGACGCCCCCGGCATCGAGTACGGAACCGCCGACGACCGAACCGCCCGCGACGGGCGACGGCCTGGGCGACGCCGGCAAGCGAGCCCTCGACGCACTGCGCGCCGAGAACAAGGAACTCGCCAAGCAGCTCAAGGAGATCGCCGGCCGCGATCCGCTGAAGGATCTGCTGGCCAAGCTCGGCGGTACGCCGAGCGAGCCGGGCACCGATCCGGCGAAGGCGCTGCAGGACCGCATCGACGCGATGGAACGCAAAGCGGCCGAGGCCGAGACCCGCGCGATGCGGCTCGAGGTCGCCCAGGCGAAGGGTCTCAACGCCGCGCAGGCGAAGCGGCTGCAGGGCACGACCCGCGAGGAGCTCGAGCGCGACGCCGACGACCTGCTCGCCGCGTTCCCCACACCGCCGGCTGCCGACGGCAAGCCGCGCACCCCGGCGCCCGATCGGAGCCAGGGCGCACGAGGCGGCACGACACCCGGCATGTTGACCCGCTCGGACATCCAGCGGCTCGCCAAAGAAGGCAAACACGCAGAGATCGAGAAGGCCCGCGTTGAGGGCCGGATCGACTACACCACGTAAGGAGATGGCAGATGGCTGCCGTTGACACGTTCATCCCGGAGGTCTGGGCAGCCAGCCTCATCACCACGCTGGAGAAGGCGTATGTCTTCGGCCAGCCGGGCGTCGTGAACCGCGACTACGAGGGTGAGATCTCGCAGTTCGGCGACACGGTGCACATCAACACCCTCACCGACCCGTCGGTGGCGACGTACACCAAGAACTCGACGTCGATCACCCCGGCGACGCTGACCACCAGCGACGACACGCTCGTCATCGACCAGTCGAAGTACTTCGCCTGGCTCATCGACGACATTGACAGCCGCCAGGTGCGCAGCGCGTCCGACCTGATGTCCTCGGCGACCGCCCGTTCCGCGTCGGTGCTGCGGGACACGGCCGACCAGTTCATTGCGACCACCATGGTCGCCGGCGCCGGCGAGATCCTCGGCCCCGCGTTCGTGGACACCGCCGACAAGGCGTTCCTGCTGCTGCGCAATATGCGCCGGGTGCTGAACGAGAACAACGTCCCGAGCGACGGCCGGTTCGTGATCATCAGCCCGGACTTCGAGGCCTTGGTTCTCGGCGACAACCGGTTCATCGACGCGTCGGCGTACGGTTCGAACGGCCCGATCATGAACGGCGAGATCGGTCGGGCGCTCGGCTTCCGGGTGATGCTGAGCAACAACCTGCCCGAGGGCACGCCCGGCTCTGGCACGGGCATCAACTCGCACTACGTCATCGCCGGCCACGCCATCGCGACGACGTATGCCGAGCAGATCAGCAAGGTGGAGCGGTACCGGCCGGAGGCGCACTTCGCCGACGCGGTCAAGGGCCTGCACCTGTACGGCGCTGAGGTCGTCCGGCCGGAGGCGCTGGTCATCCAGGACACCGACGTCAAGGTCGTCTGATAGCCACACCGGGGCCGGCCGCCTGGCCGGCCCCGGCACCATCTGAGGAGACATTCCATGGCGCGTCGTGAGGCGCAGTATGTGCAGGTCACCGTTCAGCCCGCGCCCCGCGTCGACGGCGACGAGCCGGGCGAGGTGCGGAAGATGACGCTGAACCTCGCGCTGGAGCGGGAGGCTTCCCTGCTCGAGTCGCTGCGCCGCCAGCAGCAGCGCGGCCGCCACGCGTCGGTCACGTGGGTCGAGGTCGACAAGGACGGCAACCCGATCGACGGCGCACCGGCGAAGCGTGCGGCGAAGAAGGCGGCGCCGGCTGCGGCCGAGCCGGCCGAGTGACCGCACCGGTAACCATCAGTGTCGCCACGTTCGGCGACGAGAAGTGGGCCGACATCGCCCGGCGCCGCGCGATCCCGTGCGCCGAGTCGTTCGGTGTGCCGGTCCTGCATGTGCACGGCGAGACGCTGCACGACGCCCGTAACGAGGCACTGCAGCGGGTCGAGACAGACTTCGTGATCCAGCTCGACGCGGACGACGAGCTGGCCCCCGGCTACGTCGACGCGATGCTCGCCGGCACCTGTGACGTGCGCGTGCCGTGGGTGTCCTACGTCAAGCCCATGAAGTCAATCCGCGTCCCGGCCCGCGCGAGCGACCCGATGCGCTGGTACGTGTGGGGCCACCACGAGCCGGGCGGCTGTGCGGCCGCCTGTCTGGCCGAGGGCAACTGGTGCCCGGTCGGGTCGATGGTCCGCACCGACCTGGCCCGGCGCGTCGGCTGGCGCGACTGGCCGATGTGGGAGGACTACGACTTCTGGTGCCGGGTCTGGCAGGCGGGCGGCACGTTCGAGTGGGCTGCCGGCGCCGTCTACCGGTACTGGGTGGGCCGCACCGACAACCGGAACAAGACGCTCGACTTCGAGGGCCGCAAGGCCTTGCACATGCTGATGGCCGCGGCGAACGGCTTGCCGGCGCCGGACTACACCGACCGCGGCATCGAGCGATGGAGGCGGCGCAAGTGAGCGGCACTCAGGTCATCGTTCCGACCCGCCGGGCGGGGAACGCGAAGCCGTTCATGGAGACACTGACCGCCACGGCCGACATCGTGGTCCGGGCGATCGTCTACCAGGAGCACGCCGACGTCGCGAAGGCGTGGGCAGATGCCGGGGCATTCGTCCTCATGGGACACGCGAACACCTACGCGTCGAAGCTGAACGCCGGCTACCGGGCGAGCATGGCCGAGTGGCTGCTGCTCGTCGGCGACGACGTGAAGTTCCACCCCGGCTGGCTCGCGGCGGCGCTGGCAAAGGCCGACGAGACGGGCGCCCAAGTGGTCGGCGTGAACGGGCTCGGCACCGAGCGCGAGCGGGCCGGCCAGTTCGCCACGCACCAGCTCGTCAGGCGCGCGTACGTCGACGAGGTTGGTGCCTCGTGGGACGGGCCGGGCGTCGTCGCGCACGAGGGCTACGGGCACATGTTCGTCGACGACGAGATCGTCACCGCGGCGATGCGCCGCGGCGTGTGGGCCATGGCCGTCGACAGCATCGTCGAGCACGTGCACCACTACTTCGGAAAGGCGCCGGTCGACGACACGTACCGGCTGGGTGAGTCTTCCTTCGCAGCGGACCGGGCGCTGTTCCGGACCCGCTCGGCGGCGAACCGGTGAACGTCCTCAACATCGGCACGTTCGACATTCTGCATCCCGGCCACGTCGCGCTGCTGAACGCGGCCGCCCGGCTCGGCGACCTGACCGTCGGAGTCAACTCCGACGCGTTCGTCCGGCGGACCAAGGGCCGCGCGCCGGTCATGTCGTGCGCCGACCGGATGCTGATGCTGCGCGCGATCGGCGTGCAGGGCGTCTTCGAGTTCGACGGCGAGCACGAGCCGGTCTTCGAGGCTCTCCGCCAAGGCGTCTACGCGTCGGGCGTCGACTGGGTCGGCAGGAGCATCTACGCACAGTGGGGCCTGAGCCCCGAATGGCTGGCCGAGCGCGGCATCCTCGTCGTCTACATCGAGACGCCCTGGTCGGCGCTGCACTCATCGGACCTGCGCGCACGGCTGTGACCGCCGTCCTCGTGCCGTGGCGGCCGACACCGGACCGCCAGCCGGCGTGGGACATGCTGCGCCGCCGCTGGCAAGCGCTCGGCTACGAGCCCATCGAGGGCACCTGCCCGGACGGGCCGTGGATCAAAGCCGCCGCGGTCGAAGACGCCCTCGCTCGCACCGACGATGACGTGCTCGTCGTCGCCGACGCGGACGTGTGGTGCGACGAGACGGCAGCGGCAATCGCCGCCGTCGCACAGGGCAGCCCGTGGGGGGTACCGCACGCCCGGATTCTGCGCCGCGCCGCCGAAGGGAACAGCCTCGAGCGGCCACCGCACGCGGCGGTCCCCGGCGGCGGGATCACCGTCATCCACCGCGGCGCCTACCTCGCCTGCCCGATGCCGCGCCTGCCGCGCCGGGAAGACGAGGTCTGGGGCGTCGCACTGACCAAACAGTTCGGCCGCCCGTGGCGCGGCCTCGCCGACCTCATCCACTACTGGCACGAGCCCGCGGGAGGCAGCGATGGGTGACATGCTCGCCACCGCAGCGCAGCTCGGCATTCTCATGCAGGACACCGGCCTCGACGAAGACCTGGCGACGCTGCTGCTCGAGCTCGCGACCGGCGAGGTGCAGGGCATGGCCCGGCAGCGTCTCGTGGCGGTCCAGGACGACCAGGCCGTGCTGATCGGGTCTGGTGCGCCGATGCTCGAACTGCCGCAGCGCCCCGTCACGGCGGTCACCACGGTGACGGTTGACGGCGACGCGGTGACGGACTGGACGTGGCCGGGTCGGGCCCGCTGGCTGCACCGTGGCTGCGGCTGGGGCCATCTGTCCACAGTGGCTGTTACCTACGACCACGGCTATGCGGCCGACGACTGGCGGCTGGTGCCGGCCCAGAACGCGACGCTCGGCCTTGCCCGGCAGGTCGCGGTGAACCCGTCCGGTGTCGAGTCCGAGTCGATCGACGACTACCGGGTGCAGTACGCGGCGAGCCTGGCCGCCGCGGCGGCAGCGGCCGACAACCTGCGCAGCTCCCTTCGTCGGCTGTACGGCGAGGGCGCCGGCATGGTGCGGGTATGAGCCGCGCGTCGGTCCTCGCGCGCGGGCGTGCGGCCGCGCTCGCGGGCATGGTGGACGCCTGCCTGATTGAGCGGATGACCGGCACCAGCACGGATCCGGCGACCGGCGCCGTCACGCAGACGTGGTCGACGAAGTACACGGGACCGTGCCGGGTGCAGGAGCGGGGCGGCTACCCGCGGGACATCACCACCGCACCGGATCAGCCGCAGTTGGCGCTGTCCAGGGAGCTGCAGCTGCCCGTCGACACGTCCACCGCGGTGGAGGCCGGCGACCGCTGCACCATCACCGCCAGCGCCAACGACGCCGGCCTGGTCAGCACGAAGATGTGGCTCCGCGGACGGCCGGCGAAGACCGAGGCGACCGCACGCCGCTTCACGCTGGAGGAGGTGGCGGCCTGATGGCGCGCGCCGAACTAGACCTCAGCGAGCTCGACAAGTGGTCCGACGATCTGCGCATGGCCGGCCCGATCACCCGCCAGCAGGCCCGCGGCGTCATCTCCAAAGGCGCGCTGGCCATCAAGACGGAGGCCCGCGCCAACGCCCCTGGCGGCCCGCACACGCCGTTCTACCCGGCGTCGATCAACTACGACATCAACGTGGTTCCCGAGGGCTACGAGGCGGAGATCGGCCCGGCCGAGGGCCGCAAGCAGCGGGGCCTCGGCAACCTGCTCGAGTACGGCTCGGCGCACAA
>DATCXD010000630.1:0-6567 GCA_036566005.1 Micromonosporaceae bacterium
ATGCCTGGGTGGCGGCCAGTTTGCCCACGTCGGGATCAAGCCTGACCGCCCAGAGTGGGCAAACTGGCCGCCACCCAAAACCCCTAGAACGAGAACGAAGGCTCCTCAGGAGCCAAACCACGCTCGACGTCGACGCCGAGCCCGCGCAGATCCGACACCATGTCGGGATATCCGCGATCGATGTGGTGTACGTGGCTGATCTCGGTCACGCCGTCCGCGCAGAGCGCGGCGATGACGAGCCCGGCGCCGGCCCGGATATCCGTCGCCCGCACCGGCGCCGACGAGAGCCGCGCCCGCCCGCGTACGGCCGCGTGATGGCCGTTCACCCGGATGTCCGCGCCGAGCCGGACCAGCTCATTGATGAACATGAACCGGCCGTCATAGATGTTCTCGGTGACGAGCGACGTGCCCTCGCTGACGGCGGCAAGGCCGATCGCCAGCGGCAGGAGGTCGGTGGCGAATCCCGGGTACGGCAGGGTCGATGTGTCCACCGCGATCGGCCGGCGATCCATCCGCACCCGGAACGCGTCCGGCTCGGTCATCACTTCGCCCCCGGCTGACAGCACCTTGTCCAGCGCCAGTTCCAGGTAGTCCGGGTTGATCCCTCGCACGGTGACCTCACCGCGGGTCATCGCCGCGCCGAACGCCCAGGTGCCAGCGACGATCCGGTCGCCGACGGTCCGGTGGCGCACCGGACTCAGTTCGTCGACGCCGTCCACGATCAGCGTGGACGTGCCCGCGCCCTCGATCCGCGCGCCCATTTCGGTGAGCATCCGGCAGATGTCGACGATCTCCGGCTCGCGCGCGGCGTTGTCGATCTGTGTGATCCCCTGGGCGAGCACCGCCGCCATCAGGATGTTCTCGGTGGCGCCGACGCTCGGGAAGTCCAGCCAGATCTCCGCGCCCTTGAGACCGTACGGTGCCGTGGCGTTGACGAATCCATGCTCGCTGGTGATGTCGGCGCCGAGCCGGGCGAGCCCGGACACGTGCATGTCGAGCCCACGCGAGCCGATCGAGTCGCCACCCGGATGGGCGACACTCACCGTGCCGCGGCGAGCCAGCAGCGGTCCGAGGACGCAGATCGACGCGCGGAGGCGCCGTACGAGGTCGTAGTCGGCCTCGTGACCGGGTTGCTCGGGTACGTCGATGGTGACGTCGCCGGAGTGCCCGATGCCTGGCGCCGTCCCGTGCTCGGCGATCGCGCCACCGAACGTCACGTCGCAGCCGAGCCTCCGCAGCACCTCGGCCATGATCAGAACGTCGGTGATCCGCGGCACGTTCTCGATCACCGTACGGCCCGGAGCCAGCAACGCGACGGCCATGAGCTTCAGCGCGGAATTCTTCGCCCCGCCCACGGTGACCTCGCCGGCGAGTCGCGACCCGCCCGCCACCCGGATGACATCCACGGCGGACATGTTAGGCGAGACGGGCACGGTTGCCGACCGGAGCGGGCTGCGGGACCGTACGCTCACAGCCATGGCTGTCCACCTCACGCGTATATACACGAAAACCGGCGATGCCGGTACGACCGGGCTCGGCGATGGATCGCGAGTCACCAAGACCGACCCGCGCATCGCCGCTTATGCAGACACCGATGAGTGCAATGCCTCGATTGGGGTTGCGCTCGCTCTGGGGCGCCTGCCTAACGACGTGACCGCCGTGTTGACCATCGTCCAGAACGATCTCTTCGATGTTGGTGCTGACCTTGCGACGCCGATCATTCCGGATCCGAAGTGGCCGCCGCTACGGATCACCGAAGATTACATCGAGCGGGTGGAAGCGTGGTGCGATGAGTTCAATGCCGACCTCGCGAAGCTGAATTCGTTTATCCTGCCCGGTGGCACGCCCGGTGCTGCGTTGCTGCACGTCGCCCGTACGATCGCACGCCGGGCCGAACGCAGCGGATGGGCGTTGGTCGAGCAGGATGCCGACCGCGTGAACCTGCTGGCCCTGAAGTATCTCAACCGGCTCTCGGACCTGCTGTTCATCCTGTGCCGGGTGGCCAACCCCGGCGGCGACGTCCTCTGGAAGCCCGGCGGCGAGCGTACGGACGATCGCGGTGTGGCCCGCGATGAGTGAACTCAGCAGTGCGATCCACGACGGCGAGCCACCCAGCGGTCTTCACCATGTCGAACTCTGGGTGCCCGATCTGGCCGGCGCGCTGCCGGGCTGGCGCTGGTTGCTAGAAACCATGGGCTGGATGCCGTTCCAGGACTGGGACGCCGGCCGGTCGTGGCGCCTCGACGGCGTCTATCTGGTGATCGAGCAGTCGCCGGCGATGACCGCGGCGGAGCACGAGCGGTGCCGGCCGGGCCTCAACCACCTGGCGTTTCACGCCGGCGACCGTACCGCCGTCGATGCTCTGGTCGCGGCCGCCCCGACCAATGGTTGGCAGCTCATGTTCGCCGACCGGCATCCGTACGCCGGCGGCCCGGACCACTACGCGGCGTACCTCTCGGATCGGTACGGCTTCGAGGTCGAACTCGTCGCACACGATCGCTGACCGTCCAGCACAGCGCCCCCACTCAACGGCGGGCCGCCCGTTCAGCGAGCGGCGAAACGTGACGAGGCCGCCCCGGGCGGGGCGGCCTCAAGCCACGACAGGAATCCGGTGACCGTTGTCTCGGCCATCGCGATCTCTACCATTTCACGCTCATTACGGCAGCTCAGCACGACGGTCTGACCGGGCAGCGACCGCTGCTCGGCGCCGTCGGGCCGGCGACGCCGCTCGACCATGAAGGATCGACGCTTGAAGATGCGGCGCGGCCGCGGAGCGAAGCTGAAGACGCGATACCAGTGCAACTCATCGCCGACGAAGCGTGCGATCCCGGGCGACCAGCCGCGGCCGTCGACGTAGGTGGATAGCCGGAGACTCACCTCGATCGTGCCGCCGCGCGAGATGACCTGTCGACGGACGAACAGCAGGATCAGAACGGCCGGCACGGCGATAACCACGATGGCGATCCACCAGACGATCTCCATCGAAGCCGCCGCCCGCGCTACTTAGTTGGTCCCGGAGTCGGCGGGTTCGCAACTCTCGGCGAGAATCGTGACGCCGCCCTCGGTCACCGACAGGAACCCGCCGGAGACGACGTAGGCCAACGTACGTTCCTCGTCGATCTTCAGTCGAACATCGCCGGGCTCGGCGAGCTGGCCGAGCAGCGGAGCGTGGTGAGCCAGGATGCCCAACTCACCTTCGGTCGTTCGGGCGCTGACCATCTCCACCTCCCCCGACCAGACCTCTTCCTCGACAGCTACCAGTTCGACATGCAATTGTGTTGCCATGCTTGGCTCTCCTCGCAGCTGTGTGTGAGCCACTGTAATAGTTGCCGTGACAACCGTCGCGGTCGGGGGCCAGGCTCATCGCCCGGCCCACCGACCGCGGGTGGTAACAGGCGTGAATCAGGAGTTCTTTTCGAGTTCCTTCACGTTTCGCTCCAGGTCTTCGAGGCCACCGCACATGAAGAACGCCTGCTCCGGGTACGTGTCGAACTCGCCCTCGGAGATCTTCCTGAACGCCTCGATGGTTTCCTTGATCGGCACGGTCGAGCCGTCGACGCCGGTGAACTGCTGCGCGGCGTACGTGTTCTGGGAGAGGAACCGCTCGATGCGCCGGGCCCGCGCCACCGTCACCTTGTCCTCCTCGGACAGCTCGTCCATGCCCAGGATGGCGATGATGTCCTGCAGGTCGGCGTACTTCTGCAGGATCCGCTTGACCTCCGAGGCGACCGCGTAGTGCTCGGCCCCGACGAACTGCGGAGACAGGATGTTCGAGCTCGATGCGAGCGGATCAACGGCCGGGTAGATGCCCTTGTCGGAGATCTTCCGGTCGAGGTTCGTCGTCGCGTCCAGGTGGGCGAACGTAGTGGCCGGCGCCGGGTCGGTGTAGTCGTCGGCCGGCACGTAGATGGCCTGCATGGACGTAATGGCCTGGCCCCGGACCGACGTGATGCGCTCCTGCATCTCGCCCATCTCGTCGGCGAGGTTCGGCTGGTAACCGACGGCGCTCGGCATGCGGCCGAGCAGCGTCGATACTTCGGAACCGGCCTGCGTGAAGCGGAAGATGTTGTCGATGAACAGGAGGACGTCCTTGCCTTCCGCGTCGCGGAAGTACTCGGCGACGGTCAGCGCCGACAGGGCCACCCGCAGCCGGGTGCCGGGCGGCTCGTCCATCTGGCCGTAGACGAGCGCGGTGTCGCCGAACACGCCGCTCTCGGTCATTTCGTGGATGAGGTCGTTGCCTTCACGGGTACGCTCGCCGACACCCGCGAAGACCGAGGTGCCACCGAAGTTACGCGCGACGCGGATGATCATCTCCTGGATGAGCACCGTCTTGCCGACGCCCGCACCGCCGAACAGGCCGATCTTGCCGCCCTTGACGTACGGGGCGAGCAGGTCGAGAACCTTGACGCCGGTCTCCAGCATCTCGGTCTTCGGCTCGAGGTCGGCGAAGGCCGGTGGCTTGCGGTGGATCGGCCAGCGCTCGGTGATCTTGAAGCGCTCGCCTTCCTTCAGGTTCAGCACCTCACCGATGACGTTGAAGACGTGCCCTTTGGTCTCGTTGCCGACAGGCACCGAGATTGACTCTCCGGTGTCGGTGACGGTCGCGCCGCGGACGAGGCCATCCGTTTGCTGCATCGAGATCGCGCGCACTACGTTGTCGCCGATGTGCTGAGCGACCTCCATCGTGATCGTCTTCGTTCCGGCGCTCAGCGTCACGTCGACCTGGAGCGCGTTGTAAATATCCGGCATCGCGTCGCGCGGGAACTCGATATCGACGACCGGGCCGATGACCCGGACGACGCGACCCACACCCGTCGTGCTCTCTGGCGTTTCCACTGTCGCAGCAGTCATCACAACTCACTTCCCGATGCCGAGAGCGCATTCGCGCCGCCGACGATTTCACTGATTTCCTGGGTGATTGCGGCCTGGCGAGCGGAGTTCATCTCCCGCGTCAACCGCGTGATCATGTCCTCCGCGTTGTCGGTGGCGCTCTTCATCGCCCGCCGGCGCGATGCCGATTCACTCGCGGCCGAATCCAGCAGTGCCGAATAGATGCGCGTGTTGATGTATTTCGGCAGCAGCGCATCGAGCAGCGCATCCGGGTCAGGCTCGAACTCGTACGCCGGCAGCAGGGTGGCCTCGGTCTGCTCCTGCTCCTCGATCTCCATCGGGGCGAGCAGCCGGGCCTCCGGCGACTGTGACATCAGTGACCGGAACGCGGTCGACACGATGTGCAACTCGTCCACGCCATAAAGGCCGTCGGCGCCAGCGTGACCTTCCTCGTCGTCCGCGCCGGCCACGAACGCCTGGATCAGGGCCGTTCCGACCTCGCGCGCGTTCTCGAATCCGGGCTGCTCCGAGAAGCCGGTCCAGCTCCGCTCGATCGGCCGATTACGGAACCGGTAGTACGCGACGCCCTTGCGTCCGATCACGTACAGCACGGCCTGCTTGCCATCGTCGCGCAAGCGCGAGATGAGCTGCTCGGCGGTCTTGATGGCATTCGCGTTGTAGGCGCCACACAGACCGCGGTCGCTCGTAATCAGCAGCACCCCGGCCCGGGTGATGGTCGGGCGCGGCGCCAGCAGCGGGTGATCGATGTTCGCGGTCGACGCCAGCGCGGTGAGCACGCCGGTGATCGCGCGGGCGTACGGCTGCGAGGCGGCCACACGCTCCTGGGCCTTGGCGATGCGACTCGTCGCGACGAGCTCCATTGCCTTGGTGATCTTCTTCGTCGAGGCGGTCGTCCTGATCCGTCGTCGAAGGACACGAACTTGCCCTGCCATGGCTGACCTCGCCCTACTGCTGCTTCGGCGGAACGTACCGGGTGACCTTTTCGGTCGACTCGATGCCCTCACCCATCGCATCGGCCGGCTTCTCGTGGACCTTCACGCCACCGTCGGAGGCAAGGAAGCCCTGCTTGAAGTCGGTCAGCGCATGGTCGAGCGCGGCGATGATGTCGTCGTCCCACGTGCCGGCCGCGATCGCTTCGAGCGTCGAGGAGTTGCTGTGCCGCAGGCTCGACAGGAAGTCGGCCTCGAAGCGCTGCACGTCGGAGACTGGCACGTCGTCGAGCTTTCCGGCCGTACCGGCCCAGATGGCAACGGTCTCTTCCTGCGGGGGCACCGGCGAGTAGTTCGTCTGCTTGAGTAGCTCGACGAGGCGACCGCCGCGATCGAGCTGTGCGCGCGACGCGCGGTCGAGGTCCGACGCGAACGCGGAGAACGCTTCCAGCTCACGGAACTGCGCCAGGTCGAGGCGAAGGCGGCCGGCAACCCGCTTCATCGGGTTCGGCTGCGCGGCGCCACCGACGCGCGACACCGAGGTGCCGACGTTGATCGCCGGGCGCACGCCGGAGTTGAAGAGATCCGCCTCGAGGAAGATCTGGCCATCGGTGATCGAGATGACGTTGGTCGGGATGAAGGCCGAGATATCGCCGGCCTTGGTCTCGATGATCGGCAGGCCGGTCATCGAGCCCCCGCCCAGATCGTCGGAGAGCTTCGCGCACCGCTCCAGCAAGCGCGAGTGCAGGTAGAAGACGTCGCCCGGGTATGCCTCGCGGCCCGG
>DATCXD010000673.1:0-3225 GCA_036566005.1 Micromonosporaceae bacterium
GCTCATCGGCTGTCGCCCATCGCGTAGGCCCCGGCCGAATTCAGCAACACGCGCATATCGAGGCCGGCGCGTTGCAGCTCGATCGCTCGACGCTCGCTGGGCCGTACGCCGGTCGGCACGGCGAGACCGGTCGGACCGGGCGCGAAGATGCGTGATCGCGCGAGTTGCGTGCCCTCGCCGAGACCGTGCACCTCCATGATGCTGGAGACGTAACGCTTCGGCCGTCGACCCGGGAACTCCTCCATGTTGACGTACACCACGAAGTCGAGCGCGTTGCCGATGGTGAGGTATGCGCCCTCGCGACTCTTCGACGCGCCGTAGCGCAGCAACAACTCGGCCAGCCGGTCGAACACGCCATGTTCGTCGCGCGAGTGGATCGTGCACAGCGAGCCGTACGTGGTGTTCATCGCGTCGAACATGGCGACGATCTCCTCGGCGCGCACCTCGCCGACGATGATGCGGTTGGTGGACAGGCGCAGCATGTGCGGGAACAGATCGTCGATGGTGAGCTGACCCTCCGGCCGACCGTCGATACCCTTCTCGCCGAAGCCTTCGCGCTCTTCGAAACAGACCGCCCACGGATGCCGGCCGGTGCTGTCCAGCCCAAGTTCGCCGACGGTCTCCATGACCGCGAACCATTCCTCGCGCGGAATCTCATCGGCGATCGCGCGCAGGAGCGTCGTCTTCCCGGAGTTCGCCCGGCCAGCGATCATGATGTTCATGTGCGCCGCGATGGCCGCCTCGAGAAACGCCCGTACGGTCGGGGTGATGGCTTCCATCCGCACCATGTCGTCAAGCGACACGTCCTTGATGCGGTGTCGCCGGATGACGACGACCGGTCTCGACGTGACCATGTAGATCACCGTGAGGCGGGCTCCGTCGGGCAGCCGCAGGTGCAGGATCGGCTTCGCGCTCGACAGCGAACGCTCGGTCTTGCCGCCGCGTTCGGCCAGCCGTTGCAACAGGCTGATGAGTTCCTCGTCGCTCGCCGCCGCGGTGAATGTCGTCTCGTCGATGGCACCGTTGGCGTACACGACTCGGACACGGGTGCCGAGCACCATGATGTTCTCGACGTCGGGGTCATCGATCAACGGTTGCAACCGCCCGAGACCGGTGAGGTAGGCGTTCACCGCCTCACTGAGCGCGCGCTCGTAGCCGGGCCATGTCACCGGGCCGGTCTCGCCCGACCGTACGCGCATGTCGACGTTGCGCCGAACGACGGCGTCGGTCAGCTCTCGGGTGATCGCTCGACGATGGTCATTGGTTACCGACGTCTCGCCGCGCAGCGCCTCAATGACCAGCCGGCTCACCTCGGCCTGGAGGACGCTGACGAGGTCGTAGTCGATCTGGATCGCTGAGTCCGGCGCCGCTGGCAGACCGGGCGGGATCGCGGGTGCGATCGGCGAAAAGTCGACGCGCAGGCTCGGCCGGCCGGCCGGCGCGCCATTCGCGATCCCGTTGACCCGGACGCCATCGACATGATCGGCGTTGACAGGACCGCCGTTGACAGGGCCGCCGTTGACAGGGCCGCCGTTGATCGGATGGCCGTTGGCATCTGCGTTCGCCGTGACGTGTGTCCCGCTGCCGGAGCGCAATTCAGCCACGCCGGTGCGACCGGGATCGGCCGTCCGCAGGTGCGTCTGCTCCCACCGGCGTTGCGCGTCCTGATCTGCGCCGTAGACCCGTGGCGCGAGCGGATCGTCAGGGTCGGCCGCGGCGCGCAGCGCGAGTGGTCGGTCCTCGTCAAGCCGCCCACGGTGCTTGCGACGCTCGGATGCTGCCGGCGGTGACGGTTGCCCACCGGCCGGGCCAGCGGGCAGTTCGGGGCCGGGCACGAGACGCGGGTCCACCATCGTGACGTCGACGCCGTCCGGCCCGGCCGCGGTAACGTCCGCCAGCTGTGCACGGGCCGCGATCGAGGTCTCGGCCGGTGGTGGCGCATGCCGCGACGTCATGTGCCCGGGCGGGCTGAACACACCGCCGCTCGTCGATGGCAGCCCGGCTTCGAGCGCCGCCGAGGCGGACGACCCAGCCCCGGCGGACGACCCAGCCCCAGCTGTGTCGGTGACGGCCGCACCGAAGGTCGCGACCCCGAACGGCGCCGGCGAAGCGAATGCCGAACGTAGTGCTGCCGCAACCGCTGGCGGACGGGAGCTCGGGTTTCCGATGCCATCCACTGGGTCGGGCCGTGGGACGGAGCCATGAGCGCTCGACACTGGGACGATCTGCGCGGCCACCGTCGCGGTATCGGTCAACGCCAACTGGTACGGCCGGCCGATGGCGCCGGCGTCGTCGCGACGCGACGACTCTTCGGCACCATCGTCGGTCGAGGGCACGTTCGCCCGTTGCTCGGGGATGCCGCCACCATCGAGCGGGCGCGCGTCATGCGGGCGCACATCGAGCGGGCGCGCGTCATGCGGGCGCGCGTCATGCGGGCGCGCATCGAGTTGGCGCGCGTCGTGCAGACGCGCATCCGCCATGCGCAGGTCGGCGTGAATGTCGGTCGAATGCTCGCCGCTCGGGCCCGCGTCGTTCGCGGGCTGCCCGATGCCCGGCCGCGGCGTGAACATCGACACCGGAGCCGGCTCGGGCTCCAGATGACGACCAGTGGATCGGGGACCGCCGACCAGGTCCGGTCCGAACGCAACCTTCCCACCGCTCGCCGGTGCGTCGACGCTGTCCGCCGCGTAGCCCGGTCGAGCCGGCGAGCCGAAGTAGCCGGCGTGTCCGGCAAACCGGTCCGGCGCTTGGCCGTCGGGCTCGTCCGGTCGGGTGCCGAGCGCATCAGCGGGCAGATCCGGCGGGAACGCGATCGATCCCGTTGGGACGATCGGATATTCGGCCGTGGCCGAGCCATTGGCGTGATGGTTCAGCGGCGGCGGCGTCCACGGCGACTCGTACGGCTGCTCGTCCGTCATCGGCGCACCATCCCGGGCGGAGAGTCGGCCTGGGTCGGCGGTGCCGCGCCGGCAACCGGATATCCGCCGTACGTCCCGGCGGGATACGTCACGCCGGGATACGCCGCCTCGGGATACGTCACGTCGGGATACGCCGTGTCGGCGACGGGCTGCTCGGGCGCTGCCGACGGCGGCTCGGCGGCGGCGTGCTGCGCGCGGGTGAGCTGCGCGGCCAGTGATTCCGCGGCCTTGCGGGCGGACCGCATCAGCGGCGAGTTGTCCACGACCTTGCCGATCCCGTCGCTCAGCGCCGCGGCTTCCTTCTCCC
>DATCXD010000019.1:0-4343 GCA_036566005.1 Micromonosporaceae bacterium
CGCGGTCGCCAACGCCGATGGGTACGCCCGCCTCGACGACCTACCCCTCGCACCAGCCGCCGATCCGCGCAGTGGCACGGTCGCCGTGGCGGTCGCGGTGCCCGTCCGGGCCGGGTCGCGCTTCTCCTTCCGAGCGGGAGCGGCCGACATTCACATCGAGGTGCGCCGGGCAACGGGACGGGCGGTCTCCGTGACACCCGCCGCCGATCTGCCGTACGTCGACGACGGCATCCAGGCGACTCTCACCCGCAAGCGGGCGTGGTGGGTCGAGCCGGGGGCGTGGGCGGTCTATGGGCGCTGACTGCCGCCGCCGGCCATCGTCATAACCGCGGTTCGTTTGCCGAACTCAGCGTGCCCGTCACACCGGCGTCAGACGCGTGCCAGAACCTCGGCCGCCATGGGATCGCAGTCTCGCAGGAATTCGGCACAGCGGGCCGCTTCGTCGGATTCGCCAATGACGCCGGCCGCCTCCCCGAGCACGTAGAGGCACTGGAGGAAGCCTTGATTGCCGGGATGCGACCAGGGCACCGGGCCGAACCCCTTCCACCCGTTGCGCCGGAGTTGGTCCAGGCCGCGGTGATATCCGGTGCGGGCGAACGCGTACGCCGGGACGGTTTCCCCGACCGCGAACGCCCGAGCAGCTAAAGCACCCCACGCGGCGCTGTAACGGGGGAAGTGAGCGGCGACGTTCGGCAATGTGGCATCCGTGGCGGCGGCAAGTTCGGCGGCCGCGGCCGGTTCATCCGGAATCAGGGTCGCCGGCGGTTCCGGCATCAGGTTCTGCATAACGATGATTCAACCCTGTTCCTCGCGGCCGCGCGCAGCACTCCCCACCAGACCCGTGCAGCACTCCCCACCAGACCCGTGCAGCACTCCCCGCCAGACCGGGGCCCGCCGAAGGGATGAGTCGTAGCCCACACATCGGCCGGCGGCGTTTGGTTGAGCGGAGGGTTGCGAGCCACCGAGCGGCGTACGGGCGTAAGCGACCGGCCAGTAGTCAAGCGGCGACGGGCGCGCGGAGAATATGAAGTCCGGAGCCTCCCCAGGACCCGGCAAGGAAGCTCAGCGGCGCACCGCTGGGCTTCCTTCTTTTCGTCTTGACCACCTTACGATCAGCCCATGCCGACGCCGCGTCCCGAGGTCATCACCCCCGTCGACCACAGCCTGCTGGAAGTCGAGACGCTGGCAGATCTCGACCGACATCTGGCCGATGCGAGCCTTCGCGGCGTCGCCCTGCAGGGCATCGATCTGACGACGGTCGACCTGGCCGGCATCGACGTTTGCGGCGCGCTGTTCATCGGTTGCGCGATGACCACGGCGCAGACCGTCGACCTGATCCAGCGAGGCGCGCTCGTCGTTCCGCGCTTCGCCGACCTGCCCTACCCGACCGAGCCGTCGCGGCTCTACACCGCCGACGACCTGGCCACGGGGTTCACCGCCGGCGGCTTCGACGCGATGTACGACACCCAGGTCTACCGCCACTTTCTCGGGCACGGCGGCGCAATGCCGGACCTGCGAGAGGCGCTGGCGCAGCGGATCCATGATCACGGCATCGAGAACGCACTGCGCGACGAGACGCGTAACTGGGTCGCCGCGCATGGTCCGACGTCGGTCGTCGGCATCATGGGCGGCCACGCCGAGCAGCGCGGCACACCGGGCTACCGCGACGCGGCCGAACTGGCGCGACTGCTCGCGTCGGCCGGACGGCTCGTGCTCACCGGTGGTGGCCCGGGCGTCATGGAGGCCGCGAACCTCGGCGCCTACACGTCCGTACATCCGCGGGCCGACCTGATGGCCGCGATCGACGACCTCGCCAGCGCGCCGGACTACCACGCCGCGCAGGCGTACACGGCGGCGGCGTTCGCCGTACGCGACCGGCTGCGCCCGGACCCGGGAACGACGTGGGCCGCGCAGGGTGGACTGTCGGTCCCGACCTGGTTCTACGGTCACGAACCGACGAACCTGTTCGCGGCCCGGATCGGCAAACTGTTCGCCAACAGCGTGCGGGAAGAACTGATCCTGCGCTTGTCGCGCGGCGGCATCGTGTTCGCGCCTGGCCTCGCCGGCACCGTTCAGGAAGTGTTCCAAGCCGCCACGATGACGTTCTACGGCACCGACGGCGGATCCGGTCCGTTCGTGTTCCTCGGCCGCGACTACTGGACCGGCCGGCTCCCGGTCGAAGGCCTCCTGCGGCCACTGCTCGAGACCTCGCCACTCGGCGACCTGGCCGGCCTGATTCACCTGACCGACGACGTGCACGAGGCGGCCGAACTGCTGCTTGCCACGGCTGACTCAGCCGCCGGTAATTCGATGCCCGCCGGTCGGGGCGGCTGACATACTGTCTCGCGTGAATGATCTTGGACGGGCAGCCAAGCCGAACCGGTCCGCCGAAACGTACGACCTATTCAACGCTTGGGCACCGAGCGACGACTTCTACCTGGCGCTCGTGATGGACGCTGGTGCCGTACTCGACGTCGGCTGCGGCACCGGCGGGCTGCTCCACCGAGCCCGCCGGGACGGTCACACGGGTCGCCTGTGCGGCCTCGATCCCGCTCCGGCGATGCTCGACCAGGCCCGCCGGCGTACCGACATTGAATGGGTATTGAGCGACGCGGCGTCGGCGCGGTTCGACCGAGAATTCGACCTCGCGGTGATGGCCAGCCACGCGTTCCAGAACTTCATCACCGACGACGACCTCCGCGCGTCGCTGCTTGCGATACGCGCGGCGCTCGTCGACGGTGGCCGGTTCGCCTTCGAAACCCGCAATCGGATGGTACGGGAATGGGAAAGCTGGAATCCGGACAACCCGTTCGAGGTCGTCGACGCCGACGGGACAGTGATCCGGGCATCGTACGAAACCGAGCCGATCGACGGCGACGTCGTCACATTCACCGAGACGCTAAGCAGCCCGAGTTGGGACGAGCCCTACGCGGTGACGGGACGGCTGCGCTTCCTCGGCGTCGAGGCGCTGAACGCGTTCCTCACCGAGGCCGGGTTCAACATCGATGCTCAATACGGCGACTGGACCGGCGGCCCGTTCACACCCTCGGCCGGCGAGATCATCACGATCGCCCGTCGGGAGTGACCCGACTGCTCAACCGCCGTTGACGCAACCGCTCATTTGCCGAGCGACGTGCCGGTCGACCGCAGGTCTTCGCACGCCTGCCCGACTCGCTTGGCCATGCCTTCTTCGGCCAGCTTGCCCCAGGCCCGCGGGTCGTACGCCTTCTTGCTGCCGACGTCGCCGTCCACCTTCAGCACGCCGTCGTAGTTCGTGAACATGTGCGCCGCGACCGGTCGGGTGAACGCGTACTGAGTGTCGGTGTCGACGTTCATCTTCACAACGCCGTAGTCGAGCGCTTCCCTGATCTCCGACAGCAGCGAGCCGGATCCGCCGTGGAAGACCAGGTCGAGCGGCTTTTCCTTACCGTACTTGGCGGCCAGCGCGGCCTGGATCTCGCCGAGAATCTCGGGGCGCAGCTTCACGTTGCCTGGCTTGTAGACGCCGTGCACGTTGCCGAAGGTCAGAGCGGCGATGTAGCGACCTTGCTCGCCGAGGCCCAGCGCCTCGACCGTGGCGATGCCGTCACCGACGGTCGTGTAGAGCTTCTCGTCGATCGCACCCTCGATACCGTCTTCCTCACCGCCGACGACACCGACCTCGATCTCCAGCACGATGTGTGCGGCGGCCGCGTCGGCCAGGAGCTCCTTGGCGATCTTGAGGTTCTCCTCGAGCGGCACCGCCGACCCGTCCCACATGTGCGACTGGAACAGCGGCAACTCGCCCCGGCTCACGCGCTCCTTCGAGATCGCGAGCAGCGGGCGTACGTACCCGTCGAGTTTGTCTTTCGGGCAGTGGTCGGTGTGCAGCGCGACGTTGACCGGGTAGTTCTTGGCCACCTCGGTGGCGAAGGCAGCGAGCGCGACCGCACCGCTGACCATGTTCTTGATCGTCGGGCCGGATAGATACTCGGCGCCTCCGGTGGAGATCTGGATGATGCCGTCGCTGCCGGCATCGGCGAATCCGCGCAATGCTGCGTTGAGCGTCTGCGAGGAGCTGACGTTGATGGCCGGATAGGCGAAGGCGCCGGCCTTCGCGCGGTCGAGCATCTCCGCGTAGACCTCGGGTGAGGCGATAGGCATGATCTCTCCTTGGGACGATCTCGGCTGGTCGCGGCCGGCGTGGCGCGGCGCCGGATTCGCATCCGGTGGGGCGCCGGAAACGCGGCCCCTCGCGACGGCGGCACTGTCCTCGCTCAGGGCAGTATCGCGCATCGGGCCGCATCACACGCGATCGGCCGTCGATTCCGCTTACCGACGCGCCGGCCGGACCAACCGGCACA
>DATCXD010000031.1:0-10974 GCA_036566005.1 Micromonosporaceae bacterium
GTCCGGCCGAGTCGGATGATCGTCTCCGCGTACGGCGGTCGTGGCGCTTTCGGGCCGCCCCTCGACGGCTGCTCAGTCGGTGAAGCACAGCGCGCGGAAGCGGGCAACCAGATCCGGCGCAACACGGCTCGTGTCGAGGTCGATGCGGCCGTAAAGCCAGAGCAGGAGATCAGCCGCGGAGGCGGCGATCGTCGGCGTGCCCTCGTCGACGCCACGCGTCCAGGCGACCGTGCCGGGTGCCCGGCCGTCGGAAACGGTCCAACCGGCATCAGCCTCGGCGCTCAACGCGAACCGTCCGTCGAGTGCCGGACGCGGCGGTTCGGCCGGATCGGCGTCTGACGAGACCGAGAACGTCAAAAACTCCTCGACCGCGTCGGCCGCGATCGCCGCATCGATGAATGCGGCGTCACCTCGCGCGTGCGCCGCGTCCCAGTGATGCACGGCGGCCTCTTGGGCCTGATGCCGCGTCACGAATGCGACGTCCCGCTGCGCCGGCGCCCACGTGTAGACATGGTCGGCCGCCGGGGCCGCGTCGAGCACGCGCACCAACCGCTCGGACTCCGAACGGAGCGACGGGATCAGCCGGTCGACCTCGGCGCGAGCGGGCCGGCGCGTCGCTTCGGGTGGTGCGGTGAGCCGCTCCTCGACAATCGTCGCCCAGAGCCACTGCACCTCGGTCAGGTGGTGGACGAGGTCGGCAACGGTCCAGCCCGGGCAATGCTCGACGGCGGCGGTGAGGTTTCCGTCCGCGGCGTCGGCGAGGCCCGCGCTATGGAGCGCTATCGCGGCAAGAAATTCGGACGATGGATCGCTCATCTGGAGACCTCCCGGCCACATCGGCATCTGGCCACCGATCATCGCAGGACGCTCCGACGAAGATCCGGTCAGTGCGGGGGATTCGCCGGGCCGAGCTGCGGTTCGGACAGACACGACACCCCATCCGCCGGTACGGGTACCGACGGCGCCAGCCGCCCCTGACCGCCGCAAAGGGTCGCCGGACCCTCGTTGAGACGCGTTGGCGACACTGCGCCCGCCAACGTCACCGGGACCAGCAAGCTGTATCAATCGTTTCCACCATGTCCACGCTCGTGGACGCCGGACGAGGGGACCGATCGTGGGCGTACAGCTGGGAAGCATCGAGTTCTATGCCGGGCCACCGGTGCTCGGCGGGCCGGACGACCTCGACACCGTGATCCGCGACTTCATCGCCGGCGCGAAGAAGCAGTTACTGATTGCCGTACAGGAATTGGATTCCCGGGCCATCACCGACGCGATCCTCGGGGCCAAGAAGGCCAAGCTGCACGTACAGATCATCTTGGAAGGCGACTACCTGGTCGAGGCGCCGGCGCTCGGCGATCCGTGGTCGGCCGGCGGCGACTACGAGGGCAATCGGACGATCCACTCGGCACTCCTCCGCGCCGGCATCGACGTGATCACCGATCTGAACCCCGCGATCTTCCATCAGAAGTTCATCGTGCGCGACCCTGGGCAGGACTCGGCGGCGGTGCTCACCGGCTCGACGAACTTCACGCTGACCGACACCGGCAAGAACCCACCCGGCAACACCGCGAAGACCGGCAACAATCTCAACCATGTCGTCGTGCTCCACGGTGCCCGCGCCACCAACCTTTACCTGGCCGAGTTCCAGCGGCTGCACAGCGGGACGTTCGGCGACCTGCATGAGCGCGTCGAGCCCCGGCCGGCGGAGTTCCAGTTGGCGCACATGCGAATCAAACCGGTCTTCGCTCCGGAGCAGGGCCCGGAGATGGAGATCATGAAGCAGATGCTGAAGGCGAAAACGAGCATCGACTTCGCGATGTTTACCTTTGCCCAGTCGTCCGGCATTGACGACACGATGATCCGGCTGGTCAATGACGTACAGCGGATCCGTGGCGTACTCGACCGGCGTCAGGGCGTGCAGAAGTGGGCGGCCACGCGGCCGCTCAAAGCGGCCGGCGTCCAGCTCTTCGAGAACAAGCCGGGTACGGGTGTCCGGAAGGTCCACCACAAATTGATGGTGATCGACGAACGCCTGGTCATCGCGGGCAGCTTCAACTACACCGCGCCGGCAACCACACTCAACGACGAGAACATCATCGTTCTCGGCGACCTTGAGGAGACCGACGCGACCGCCGAGGCGGCCCAACGCCGGATCGCGACGTTCGCGCTCGCCGAGATCGATCGCATCATCGCCACGCTGAGTGATCCGGTAGCCGAGTGATCCGGTAGCCGAGTGATCCGGTGTAGGCACGGCAACGCTGTACGGGCTTTCGCACCCGCCGCCGACCGGGCGGAAATCGGGCGGAGATCGGGCGGAGAGAACTTCCTCAATCACGAGGAATCGACATGTGGGTGCGCAGATCTTCCTACGCTTGGTGGCTACCGGCTTCGGCGGTCGACGTGACGACCACACGCCCCGGAGCCTGTCTCAGGGAGGCACGTGCATGGACCGGGTCACTCGGTATGGAGCGGAATTCGTCGGCACGGGATTTCTCGTCTTTTTCGGTGTCGGCAGCGCGGTCGCCGGCCTGCTCTCGGGTGGCGTGGTTGTCGTAGCCCTGGCCTTCGGCTTCGTTTTGCTGGCACTGGCGTACGCGATCGGCCCGGTCTCCGGGTGCCATGTCAACCCCGCCGTCACGCTCGGCGCCCTGATCGCCCACCGCATCGACATCGAGGACGCCATAGGCTACTGGATCGCTCAGTTCGCCGGGGCTATCGCCGGAGCGTTCGTGCTGTTTGGACTGACGCGCTGGGGTAACGTACGCGATCAAACAGGTGCATTGGGCGCAAACGGGTACGGCCGGAACATCAGCCTCGGTGGCACCGTCACCATCGAGATCCTGATGACGTTCGTGCTCGTGCTCGTCGTGCTGATCGTGACCGCTCGCACGGAGAGCGCCGGCTTCGCCGGTCTGGCGATGGGCATCACGCTGGGCGTCTGCCACCTCTTGGCGGTGCCATTGGACGGTACGGGGGTCAACCCGGCCCGCTCGTTCGGACCGGCCATCTTCGCCCGCGGTACGGCACTGTCGCAGCTCTGGGTCTTCCTCGTATTTCCGCTCATCGGCGGCGTGTTGGCGGCCGTCGCGTTCCCGTACGTGACCGGGGCCGGGTGGCGCTACCGGTCCACCGTCGAGGCGCAACCCACGGGTGCGTCCGAGTCCGGTGCCGCGGCCGAGATCCCAGCCTCCGAGGCGGCCGGCTACCGTACGCGACGCGATCAGGCACGGGCCGAGGCGGCCGGCGATGACAGGACAGCAACCGAGCGCCTCAGCCCGCGGCCGCCGGTCTAGCCCGGCTGTCCGGCTAACTCGGCTGTCCGGCTAACTTGGGTCCACTCCCGACCGGCCCTGGGCGATCGCCGCGTCGATGAGCCCTTCCGCCACCGTACGGGCCGCGGTCGCCGTTGACGGGTCGCGGTCGAGCCGGGCACCCATCAACGCCCCGTCGTAGAGCAGCAGCAGTTGCTGGGCCAGTGCCTGGGGATCGACCACACCGGCGTCGCGGCCCAGGTCGACCATCAACGAGCGTGTCCACGCGCGCGAGCCGTCACAGACCTGCCGGATGCTGCCGCCGGCCGGGGCCTCGGCAGTGGCCCGCTGGAAAGCGCAACCACGGAACTCCGGATCGGCGACGACGTCGCCGAGCACATCGAAGATCGCGAGAAGGCGGGCCCTGGGCGTCGCGAGCCGGGCGATCTTCCGGGCGATCTGCGCCTCCCGAGCGGCCTTCCGGCTCAGCAGGTAGGTCCGGACGAGTTCGTCCTTGCTGCCGAACGTGTTGTAGAGCGACGCCTTGGCCACGCCGGCTCGCTCGATGACCCGGTCGATACCGACGCTGTGGATGCCCTCTTCGTAGAACAGCTCATCCGCGGCGGCGAGGATCCGGTCGCGGGCCGACGGCCGGGCTGTGGTCTTGGCGGACATGACTTGACAGTACCAGACAGATCTGTCTACTGTCACCGAGCTAGACAGAACGGTCTACCTAATAGTGCGCGACAAGGATCCCGATGACGAATTACCCGAGGTTTGGACACAGCACCATAAACGGCGTCGGGCGCCACCGAAGACCCGGCACGGGGCATACCGCCACCCAGCCTCCGACTCGCGAGCTACCGAAGGCAGAGATCGTGAATTCTGTGTCCACCGCGAACATCCCGGCAACCTTGCGGGCCGTACGCATAACGCCCGGCGCGGCGCTCTACCTCCAGGCATCGATCATCCTGTTCTTCCTCGCCGGCTCGAGTGCGCCGACGCCGCTCTACGCGGTCTACCAGGGGAAGTGGGGCTTCTCGCCGATCACAACCACGGTCGTCTTCGGCATCTATGCGTTGGCCGTGCTCGCATCGTTACTCGTCGTCGGCCGGCTCTCCGACCACATCGGACGCCGTCCCGTACTACTCGCTGCGATCGCTGTACAAGCGGTAACCATGATCGTGTTCGCGACGGCCGATGGCGTACCCGGATTGTTCGTGGCTCGCGTGATCCAAGGTTTGTCGACTGGTGCGGCCGCGGGCGCGGTCGGTGCCGGCATGCTCGACATCGATCGGGCCAAGGGCACCATCGCCAACGCGGTCGCTCCGTTGACCGGCACCGCCACGGGCGCGCTCATGTCCGGGCTCGCGGTGCAGTTCCTTCCGGCTCCGACGCACCTCGTGTATCTCGTGCTGTTCGTGATCTTTGCGCTGCAGGGCGTCGGTGTTGCGCTGATGGACGAGACGTCGACGCCGATCTCCGGTGCGGTGGCCTCGCTGCGCCCGCGCTTCGCTCTGCCGCCGGCTGTTCGCCGGCCCATGCTCGTCGCCGCGCCGGCGTTGGTGGCGGTGTGGGCGCTCCCCGGCCTGTACGGATCACTCGGCCCGGCCATCGTATGGTTCATCACCGGCTCGAGTTCGTTCGTGCTGGCCGGGCTCGAGTTGTTCACGCTCGCCGGCAGCGCCGTGATCGCGGTGCTCCTGCTGCGCAACGCCGCACCGCGGGGCGTCATGACGTTCGGCGGGATCGCGCTCGTGGTCGGGGTCGGCATGACGCTGATCGCCATCGACCCGCGGTCGGCTGCGCTCTTCTTCGCCGGGGCGATCATCGCCGGCGCCGGATTCGGTGCGGGATTCCAGGGCGCGATCCGCACGATCGTCCCGTTGGCCGCACCGCATGAGCGGGCCGGCGTGCTGTCCATCGTGTACGTCATCTCGTACCTGGCCATAGGCGTGCCGGCCGTGATCGCGGGCTTCCTGGTCGTGGACGTTGATGGGCTGCTGCCGACGGCGCGCGGCTACAGCATCGCGGTCATGGCGCTCGCGGCACTGGCGTTGCTCGGCCTGATCCGGCCGGCCCGGCGGTCTGCACCCGCCGACGCGCCCGAGTGTGCGGTCCGGCCGCGCGACGCGGCCAAGCACCGCGTAGACGCCAGCTGCGAGGTGCCCGAACTCATGGACATACGTTGATCCCGCGCCAGGCGCCTACCGGCGCCAGCCGCGCCTAAGGGACGACGGTGACCGGCCACCGCGCAATGCGGACGAGATGCGTAGCGATCGATCCGATGAAGCGGTGGCCGGCCTGCGTCGAGGCGCCGACGACCACGGCATCGACCCGTAGCTCGTCGGCGACGCGCGCAATGACCTGCACCGGACTTCCGCTTCGCTCGATGAAGCTCACCTCGATGCCAATGCGGCCGGCGTTGGACCGGATCAGTTCGCGGATCTCATCGGCCACGCTGTCCGCGGCCTGCTGCACCGGCCCGGCCAGGCTCGGGTTGAATCCGGTCAGCGCACTCGCGGTGCGGACGAACAGGCAGATGATGCGCGCGTTCTGACGTCGGGCCAGGCCGGCCGCGTACGCGCCGGCACGCATCGACGTTTCTGATCCGTCGATCGCGACCAAAATAGTCGCCGGTCCATCGCCGTGGTATCCCACGCCCCACAGTCTGCCGGCTCGGTGACGATCTCGCGAGATCGCATCTGCAGCCGTTCGGCCACGGTCGGTGCCAGGACCTTTTGCCGGCAACGCCGGCAGCCGCCGTCGCTAAACCTCCGCACTCGCGCTCGGATCGGCCGCCGCGTCCGCCTGGCGTGCGAGGTGCCGTCCCTCGCCGCCGTCATAGGACGTATAGGTGTACGGGTTCGGGATCGGCTCCGTGGTCGGCAGCTCGGGATGCATGCTCTCGTGCCAAGCGTCCTCGCCCATGGTGGAGCGGGCGTAGTCGACGGTGTTGGCGACCGCGGCCTTGGCGCCAGCCAGGTCCATCCCGATCAGTTTGTGCGCATGCTTGACGACCTTCCCGTTGACGAGCACGGTGTGCACGTCACCACGACCTGCCTGGTAGACAATGCTGCCGTACGGGTGAACGATCGGGCTCATCGCCGGCGACTCGTCGTTCTTGACCAGGACGATGTCGGCCCGCTTACCCGGCGTGAGGCTGCCGATCACCGAGTCGAGTCCGAGGGCACGCGCGCCGCCCATCGTCGCCCACTGCACGACTTCCTCGGCCCGCAGCAGATTGTGCACGACGGTCTCGCCACGCGCATGAGCTTCGAGGTGTTCACGGGAGCGGTCCGCCGACAGCGTCGCACGCATGGCAGCGAAGAGGTCCGCGCTCCACCACACACTGGTGTCCATCGACAGCGACACCGGGATGCCATGTTTGCGGAGCGCCCAGGTGGGCGGGTAACCCTGCCCGGCACTCTGCTCGCTTTCCGTCGACACAGACGCGGTGCCACCCGTCGCCGCGATCCGCTGGTACGAGTCCTCGGTCAGCGTGGCCGCATGAACGTACGTGACCTCCGGCGTCATGAACCCGTGTTCCCACATGAGGCGGATGCTGTCGTCGTTCGTCGCGCCCCAGACGCCCGCGTGCGTTGTCACCCGTAGACCCAGCTCGCGGGCGGCCTCGAAGGCGCCCTTCTCCGGAAAGGCCGGATCGGCCGTGACGTCGAATGCCATCTGGAAGCCGAACATGTCGCTGGTCGGCAAGCGAGCGACAAAGTTTCGGAAATCGGCGCCGTTCGACCACTCCCACGGTGCGCCGAGCAGGTTGCCGTAGGCGAGGACCGCCCGGGCGGGTGTCGAGCGCAACGCGTCCGCGGCCGCCTCGCCGTGCTCAATCGTCTGGAGACCGTGCGACCAGTCGAGCGATGTCGTGACACCGGCGTCGAGCGCCTCGATCATCGACAGCATGTTTCCGGCGTGGATGTCCTCGGGCCGGAAGATCTTTCCCCAGGTCAGGTAGTAAAAGACGAAGTACTGCGTCAGCGTCCAGTCGGCGCCGTACCCGCGCATCGCGGTCTGCCACATGTGGCGGTGGGTGTCGACCATGCCCGGCATGACGATGCCGCCGGACGCGTCGATCTCGACGGCGCCGTCGGGGACGGCCAGGTCGACGCCGACCTCGGCGATGCGGTCGCCGACGACCAACACGTCGCCGCCCTCGATGACGCCGGATCCGTCCATCGGCAGGACGATCCCGTCGCGAAACACGATCGGTCGCCCGTCGCCGAAGACCTCGGACGCTGACTCTGATCCCATGCCGGTCACCTCTTCGCAAGACAGCGGCGCCTGCCGCGCAGTCCTTCGTTGTGAGTCTAAGTTTCACGCAATTTTGCCGGCACCCGACGTCTGTCGGACAAACGTCCGCCACGCGGTCGCCGGCACACACCACCATGGCAACCGGATCACGACCGTGTCAATGCGCCTTCCGGCCGAACGGGCGTCGTGCCACGATGACGGCTATGACTCACGGCCGGACCGAACTCACGATCGAGCTGCGGACGCCGAACGCGTTTGCGACGGTGTTCGCGGACAGAACGACATTCGACGGCGGGCAGCTCATCGCCTGGCAGGACGGCGCCGCGATCGCGAGCTATCCGGTCGACGCGGTCGCCGGCCTGCGATTCGGTGGCTCATCAATGAGCGCCGACGCCTCAAGGATCGCCGACGCCGCCGCCACGCCCAGCGCCGCGGTCACGGCAAGCCCCGCCGCGACGCCAAGCGTTGTCACCCCTCAGATCGCGCCCACGGCCCTGCCGTCGACCGACGTCGAGCCAGCCACGATGAGTGCCGCCGGAGCCGGCTGGACCCCGGGCGAAGACGCGCTACTACGCACATTGAGCGACCAGCACGCCGGACTGACCATGATGATCCTCAAGACCCAGCGCCCGATGGACGAGGTCATCGCGCGACTTACCGAGCTCGGGATCGCGCCGACGACGCGGTAACCGGCCGGCCCGACAGTTCGTCGAGCAGTGCATTGAGCTGACCAATCCGGTCGTGTAACTCGCTGCGCAGCCGTGCGGCAAGGCGTTCCCAGTCGTCCGTGCCGGGGATGTGGCCGTCGGGCAACTCGGCCAATGCGACACGGATCTCGGCAATTGTGAGCCCGACGCGCTGGCACGCCCGGATCATCATCACGCGACACAGCACATCGCCGTCGTAACGGCGCTGGTTTCCGGCCGTACGTACGCTCGAAATCAGCCCTTGCGCCTCGTAGAAGCGCAGCGCCGATGGCGCAACACGGCCACGCGCCGCTACCTCGCCGATGGTCAGGCCGCCCGCATGCCAGTCGACGGCGCAAACGTGTGCCACGATGCTGACCTCGCCTTCGCCGGGGTTCTTGACTTCAACCTTAGTTGAGGTTCTAACGTCGTGGTCGAGCACACGACATCGCGCTACGGGCGGGTCCGCCCGAAACCCTCGATCCGATATACCGGAGGAACGATCAGGTGAAGTTCACCGAGGCGGAGATCGCCTACATGGCGTCGCAGACGCTGGGACGGCTCGCAACCGCGCAACGCAATGGCACACTGCAAAACAGCCCGGTCGGGTTCACCTACAACGCGGACCTCGACACCGTCGACATCACCGGTCACGGCATGTCGGGCAGCCAGAAATATCGCAACGTCGGCACCAATAGCCGGGTGGCGTTCGTCGTGGACGACATAGCATCCCGACAACCGTGGCGGATCCGCTGTCTGGAGATCCGTGGTACGGCCGAGGCGGTGCCACCGCGGGCCGGCGCCGAGGCCGACCCCCGCGGCTTCGATGGCGCGATCATCCGGATCACGCCGACACGGATCATCAGCTTCGGCCTGACCGACTCGGACGATCCCTTCCGCAACGGAGCCAACAAGCGCGACGTCTGAGGCCGCGCAAGGTGGACCGGTCGCGTCCGGGACAGTTGCCTACGGCGTGATCTGGCCGTGCAGGAACGCGCCGACCACCGCGGCGTCCCCGTCGACGGTGACACCCGAGGTCGCCAACTCGCGCCGCTGCCACAGCAACAGCAGCACGTCCTGGGCGTCACCGGTCACGGTGATCGCCGCGGCGCGCGTCCGATCGGAGGCGCCGGCGTCCGGACCGTCGACGGCGGGCACGGGCTCACCGTTCGGCGTGAGCAGCCATCCGTGGCCGGTGTCGGTCAGCCGGATCAACACCGGCCCGGGCAACTGCGGCGGCATCCGGTCGCCCCATCGATGAGCCACCGGCAGCATTGTGCGCAGCACCTCGTCGACACCATCGGCGGCCAGGATCGGCTCGATCATCCGCCGCGCACCGATTGCGAGATCCGCGTCGCGGCCGTGGATAGTCGTCTCGTGCAACTGGCGTCGCGTCCAGAATCCCTTGACGCGTGGCATCTTCGTGAAGTTCCAGCAGGGCGCCGCATAGTCGGCCGAGCCGAGCGCATCGAGCAGGATGTCCGCACCCTCGCGATACCACCGGGCCGGATCGGCGCCGTCCGGCAGCTTCGGCACGGATGACGATCGCACGCCGCTGCGCACAATCTCCGCCGCCCAACGGTGGATGCCGCCGAGGTGACTTGCCAGCCCGCGAAGCTTCCAGGTGCGGCTGACCGGCACCGGCGTCTCCGGATCATGCGACGCGACGATCGTCTCGAATGCCGCCATCTCGGCCGCGAGGGGGCCAGGTAATCGGCTGGTGCCCACGGCAACCCGGCCGGTGCCGTGCGTGCGTCATCCTGTGTCATGCGCGCATTCTGCCGCACCACCACGACACCCGGGCGACGGCAACCGCTACGGTCGGCGCGGACCGTCGCCGCGCTGCAGCAGTTCGGCCAGCGGCAACGTCGCCGCGCCGAGGGCGACGGCGTCGAGACCGAGTTCGCTCAACTCGATCCGCACCTGGTCGTACGGGTGGGCCAGCGATTGCGTCTCGGCTGCGGCACGGATCTGCGACAACGCGACCGACCCGAGCGCGAGTCCGGCCCAGCCGCCCAGCACGACCCGCTCCGGGTTGAACAGGTTGATCAGGTTGCCGATGCCGGTCCCGAGGAACGCGGCGGTCTCGGCGAGCAGATCGGCCGCGGCCGGGTCACTCCGCTCTCCGGTGGCCGACGCGACCAGGGCCGCGATCCCAGCCATCTCGTCGGCCGCTCCGCCCGGCGAACCGTTGCCGGCGCTCGGGTCGCGGTGGTCCGGGCGCCCCGATGCCGCATAGCGGTCGAGGATGCCCTCGGCCCCGACGTACGCCTCAAGGCAGCCGTGCGCACCGCACCGGCACTCCCGCCCGCCGTACACGAGGGTGGTGTGGCCCCACTCGCCCGCGCTGCTGGTCGTGCCCTGATAGGGCACGCCGTCGGAGATGATCGCGGCGCCGACACCCGAGCCGACCAGCGCGACGATCGCATGCCGCGCGCCACGCGCGGCGCCGAACCACATCTCGGCCTGAGCCTGCGTCTTCGCGCCGTTGCCGACGAAAATCGGCGCGGCCACCCCGGCCTCGGCGAGCATGTCGGCGAGTGCGACGCCCTCCCATCCGATCGTGGGCGCGTGCACGAGCGACGTTCGGCCGGCCGTCGCCCGTGAAGCGGAGGTCGGCGCAGCCACCGACAGCACGTGGTCCGCTCGAACGCCTTCGGCCACGATGCCCGGCACGCCAACGCCAACGCCGACGATGTCCGCCGCGCCGACCGGCCGGCGGCGGTCCAACCCGGACCTATCGGCTTCGTCCGCACCGTCGGCGCTGC
>DATCXD010000040.1:0-5258 GCA_036566005.1 Micromonosporaceae bacterium
AGGCCCTCGGCATCGCCATCGCAAACGCCCGCCGGGCGCACGGCGACCAGCGGCGCAGCGATGTCGTCACCGAGGTGGTGCCCGGTGGCACGGTGACGCAGACGTGGCGCCCGGTCCGGCGCGTCGGCCTGTACGTCCCCGGTGGCCGAGCCGTCTATCCGTCCAGTGTGGTGATGAACGTGGTGCCGGCCCAGCTGGCCGGGGTCACCGAGATCGCGGTCGCGAGCCCACCCCAGCGGGAGACGGGACATCCCCACCCACTCGTGCTCGCGGCGTGCGGTCTGCTCGGCGTCGACGAGGTGTACGCGGTCGGTGGCGCGCAAGCGATCGCGATGTTCGCGTACGGCACCCGCGGCGGGCCAGCCGAGCCCGAGCCGGCCGACGGCGATGTGTGCGAACCCGTCGACATGATCACCGGCCCGGGCAACATCTGGGTGGCGGCGGCGAAGCGGCTCGTCCGTGGCGTGGTCGGCATCGACTCGGAGGCCGGCCCGACCGAGATCGCGATCCTCGCCGACGACACGGCCGATCCCCGCCACGTTGCCGCGGACCTGATCAGCCAGGCCGAACATGACCCGATGGCGGCAAGCGTGCTCGTGACGACGTCGACGGCGCTGGCCGATGCCGTGGACCGGGAGACCGTCGCCCGCGTCGCCGCGACGAAACACAGCGACCGCATCACCGAGGCACTGTCCGGACCGCAGTCGGCGACCGTGCTCGTCGACGACATCGACACCGGCCTGGCACTGCTCAACGCGTACGGCGCCGAGCACCTGGAGATCCAGACGGCCGACGCTCGGCGGGTCGCCGACCGGGTCACGTCGGCCGGTGCCGTGTTCGTCGGGGCGTATTCGCCGGTCTCGCTGGGCGACTACGCCGCCGGCTCGAACCACGTCCTGCCGACCGGTGGCTGCGCCCGGCATTCCGGAGGGCTCACCGTCCAGACGTTTCTCAAGGGCATGCAGGTCATCGAGTACAGCGCGGACGCGCTGGCCGGCCTCGCGCCGCATGTCGTCGCTCTGGCCGACGCCGAGGATCTGCCCGCGCACGGCGAGGCCATCACCGCTCGCGATGAGGCGACGACCGGCGCGGCCGCGAGGCGCACATGATCCCGCCGATGCGTAGCACAGCCGCGAGGCGCACATGATCGCTGCGTTGCCGATCCGCGACGAGCTGCGGGGGCTGTCCGCCTACGGCGCGCCACAACTCGACGTCGCCGTGCGGCTGAACACCAACGAGAACCCGTACCCGATGCCGGCGCAGGTGGCCGCCGCGATGGCGGCGAGCCTGGCCGAGGTCGTACCCACGGTGAACCGTTACCCCGACCGCGACGCACAGGAACTGCGCGCGGGCCTGGCCGCCTACCTGGGCTACGGCCTTGACGCGTCGCGGGTGTGGGCGGCGAACGGCTCCAACGAGATCCAGCAGGAGTTGCTGCAGGTCTTCGGCGGTCCCGGGCGCCGGGCGATGGGCTTCGCGCCGTCCTATTCGATGCACCGGTTGCTCGCGCTCGGCACCGCCACCGAGTGGGTCGCGGGCGTCCGCGACGCGGACTTCGGCCTCACCCCTGACTCCGCGGTGGCTCAGGTCCGCGAGCACGCCCCGGACGTCGTGTTCCTCTGCGCCCCGAACAACCCCACGGGTACGGCGTTGCCACCGGCCGTGATCGACGCCGTCCTCGACGTGGCACCCGGGATCGTCGTGGTCGACGAGGCCTATGCGGAATTCCGGCGCGCGGGCACGCCGACGGCGCTTGCGAACCTGGCTGGGCATCCTCGCCTTGTCGTGACACGCACGATGAGTAAGGCCTTCGCCTGCGCCGGTGTCCGGCTCGGATATCTGGCCGCAGCGGCCGAGATCGTCGACGCCGTCCAACTCGTGCGGCTGCCCTATCATCTGTCGGCGTTGACGCAGACCGCGGCGAACGTCGCGCTCACCCACGTCGACGCGCTGCTGGAGACGGTCGAGGCGATCAAGCATGGCCGCGACTACCTGGTCACCGAGCTGCGGAGGCTCGGTCTGCCGGTGGCCGACAGCGACGCGAACTTCGTGCTGTTCGGGGGCCTCACGGATGCCCCGGCGACGTGGCGTGCAATGCTCAATCGCGGTGTTCTCGTCCGGGACGTCGGGGTGGCCGGCTGGCTGCGGGTCACCACCGGCACGCCGGCCGAGAACGAGGCGTTCCTGGCCGCGGTGCGTGAGGTCATCGCGATACCGGGGGCGATCGCGCCATCCGGCGCGGCGGTGGCCGACGGAGGCGAGTGGCGATGAGTGACGTGATGCCGGCGACGGGCACGCCGTTGCGCGCGGCCCGACGCACCGCGACGATCGAGCGGCTGACCGGCGAGACGTCAGTGCAGGTCCACCTCGATCTGGACGGCAGCGGCGATGCGAAGATCGCCACCGGGATCGGCTTCTTCGACCACATGCTCCACCAGATCGCCAAGCACGGCGGCTTCGATCTCACCGTCGAGACGATCGGCGATCTGCAGGTCGACGCGCACCACACGATCGAGGACACGACGCTCGCGCTCGGTGCCGCGCTGGCCGAGGCACTCGGTGACAAGCGTGGGATCCGGCGTTTCGGCGATGCCGTGATCCCGCTCGACGAGGTGCTCGTCCAGGCCGCCGTCGACTTGTCCGGCCGGCCGTACGTGGTGCACGACGAGCCGCCGCTGGCGCCGTACATAGGCCCGATCTATCCGACGTCGATGACGCGGCACGTGTGGGAGTCGCTCGGTCACGCCGCGCGGCTGACCCTGCACGTCTCCGTCCTGCGGGCCGCGCGTCCGGGCGGCTCGCCCGATGCTCACCACGTGGTCGAGGCGCAGTTCAAGGCCGTCGCGCGCGCATTGCGGGTCGCGGTGAGCCGAGATCCGCGTGGCGCCGGCTCCGGCGTGCCGAGCACGAAGGGTGTCCTGTGACTTACGGCGTGCTCCTGATCGTGCTCGGCGGGTTCCTGTTCGGCGGCACCTACTCGTTCCAGAAGCAGGGACTGCCGAAGCCGGTCGTGATCGGCATGGGACTGGCCGGCCTGCTCGCGGTCGTCGCGGGGATCCTGTGGTCGATCTCGTAGTGCTCGACTACGGCTCGGGCAACCTGCGCTCGGCCGAACGCGCGCTGGCCCGCGTCGGAGCATCCGTGTCGGTGACCGCCGACCTCGGTCGGGCCGCCGCGGCCGATGGGCTGGTCGTGCCCGGCGTCGGGGCGTACGCGGCCTGCATGGCCGGGATCGACGCGATCGGCGCCGGCCCGATGATCGCCGAACGCGTCGCGGCCGGCCGACCGGTGCTCGGCATCTGCGTCGGCTTCCAGATCCTCTTCGCCGCCGGCGAGGAGCACGGTGTGGTGACGAAGGGCCTCGGGCTGTTCAACGGGACGGTACGGCGCCTGGCGGCCGACCGGGTGCCGCATATGGGCTGGAACACGGTTGACGCGCCGGCCGGCTCCGTCCTGTTCGCCGGCATCGATCCGGCCGCGCGCTTCTACTTCGTCCACTCCTATGCGGTCGCAGCCACCGACCCCGCGATGACAGTAACCATGGCGACCCACGGCGAACCGTTCGTCGCGGCGGCCGAGTCCGCGGACGGAGTGCTCGCCGGGACCCAGTTCCACCCGGAAAAGTCGGGTGACGTGGGCGCTACGCTGTTGCGGAACTGGGTGGCCGGCGTAGCGGAGCGGTGAGGTTTCAGGTGAGCAAGCAGCGCGCGATCCGGCGGGCCGAGCGCGAGGCGGAGGCGGCGAGAGCTCGGGCGGCGCACGAGCGCGCCGCGGCGCGGAAAGCCAAGCGACGTCAGATGGTCCGGCGCGTGATGCCACACCGACCCGACCGGCGTGTCGGCAAGCTCTATCCCCGGCGCAGCTATGGCGAGCGTGTGCTCATCGCCTTGGCCACCGTCGTCGCGGTCGGCCTGATCTGGATATACGTAACCACCTTCGCGACCCGCATCGCGCTCACGGCCACTCTGTTGATCGTGGCACCCGCGATCATCGTCCTGGCGTTCGGTCGGCGGAGTCACTGAATACACACCGGCCCCTGAATGAACACGCGACCGTTTCGGAAGGCGTACCCATGTTGACCTTGCTGCCCGCCGTCGATGTCACGGACGGCCAGGCCGTTCGCCTCGCGCCGCACGGCGTTGCCGGCGGTGAGACGCGCTACGGCGACCCGTTCGAAGCGGCGCTGGCCTGGCAGCGCGACGGCGCGGCCTGGGTGCACCTGGTCGACCTCGACGCCGCGTTCGGTCGCGGATCGAACGCCGAGTTGCTCGCTCAGGTCGTGGCGAAGCTGGATGTGCAGGTCGAGCTGTCCGGCGGCATCCGCGACGATGCGTCGCTGCGGGCCGCGCTCGCGACCGGCGCGACGCGGGTCAATATCGGCACCGCCGCGCTGGAGGCGCCGGAGTGGTGCGACCGGGTCATCGCCGAATACGGCGACCGCATCGCGATCGGCCTGGACGTGCGGCGGCGAACGGCCCGGGCGCCGGACGGCGAGGGCTGGACGCTATCGGCCCGTGGCTGGACCCGCGACGGCGGCGATCTGTTCGAGGTGCTCGCGCGCTTGGACGCGGCCGGCTGCGCCCGATATGTGGTCACCGACATCTCGCGCGACGGCACGCTGACCGGTCCCGGCCTCGACGTGCTACGCGCGGTGTGCGAGCGGACCGACGCGCCGGTGATCGCGTCGGGCGGCGTGTCCACGCTGGACGACCTGCGCGCGCTGGCCGCGCTCGAACCGATCGGCCTGGAGGGTGTCATCGCCGGGAAGTCGCTCTACGTCGGCGCGTTCACGGTCGCGGCGGCGCTGCGGACGCTGGCGTCGGCATGACCGGGTCCGTCGGCGGCGTCGAGCGCCGCGGGTCGGGCGGTCCGTGGGAAGACCTCTACGGGTACGCCCGGGTCGTACGCGCCGACGGGTTCGCGTTTGTCTCGGGCTGTACGGCAACGGTCGACGGCACCGTGGTCGGTGTCGGCGATGCGGCGACACAGGCTCGTACGGCGTTCGGGATCGCTCTGGACGCCCTCGACGATTTCGGAGTCCGACCGTCGAGTGTCGTACGCACCCGGATGTACGTGACCCGCCGCGACGACGCCGACGCGGTGGGACGGGTGCACGGCGAACTGTTCGGCGCGATCCGTCCCGCGGCCACGCTCGTGATCGTGGCCGGCCTGTTGCATCCGGATCACCTGGTCGAGGTCGAGGTCGTCGCCGTCACTTCGTAAACCGGTGCAGGCGCACGGCGCCGGGCGGGCCGGAG